>CANLLM010000031.1 GCA_947491825.1 Bacteroidota bacterium | reverse complement strand
GTAGATGGAAAACATTATTTACTTGATTCCCGCTTTAGGGGTAGTTGGTCTTCTGGTGATGGCCATTAAAAGTGCTTGGGTAAACAAGCAAGACGCAGGTGACAAAAACATGCAAGAATTAGCGGGCTACATAGCCGATGGAGCGATGGCATTTTTAAAAGCTGAATGGAAGGTATTAAGTATTTTCGTTGTATTTGCAGCAGCATTATTAGCATATTCAGGATCTATTCACGAAGTTAATGGAAGGGCAATCCACTCTAGCTGGATTATATCAATTGCATTTATTATTGGAGCCGTATTTTCTGCTACAGCAGGTTATATAGGCATGAAAGTGGCTACAAAAGCGAATGTTCGTACTACACAAGCAGCTCGTACCAGCTTAAAGCAAGCATTAAAAGTTTCGTTTACGGGAGGTACCGTTATGGGCCTTGGTGTTGCTGGACTAGCAGTGTTGGGTTTAGGTGGATTATTCATTGTCTTCCTGAGTATTTTTGCCGATTTAGGTGAGAACACGGTAATCACTTCCATAGAAGTATTAACAGGATTTAGCTTGGGCGCTGAGTCTATTGCTTTATTTGCACGTGTTGGCGGTGGTATTTATACCAAGGCGGCTGACGTAGGTGCTGATTTAGTTGGCAAAGTGGAAGCTGGTATTCCTGAAGATGACGTGCGCAACCCTGCCACAATTGCCGACAACGTTGGCGATAACGTAGGTGACGTAGCAGGTATGGGTGCCGATTTATTCGGTTCTTATGTAGCAACTATTTTGGCCACAATGGTATTAGGTCAAGAAATAAAAGTCATCGATAACTATAATGGCATGTCGCCAATATTATTACCTATGGTTATTTGTGGTTTAGGTATTTTATTCTCGATAGTTGGAACTTGGTTTGTAACCATTAAAGATGATAAATCAAACGTACAAAACGCATTAAACTTAGGTAACTGGTCATCAATGTTATTAACCGTAGTGGCATCTTATTTTATAGTAGATATCATGCTACCGGAAACATTAAACCTGCGTGGGTACGAATTCTCTAAACTAAATGTGTTTTACGCTATTGTAGTTGGTACTGTAGTTGGTGCAATTATGAGTATAGTTACAGAGTATTATACCGCAATGGGCAAAGCTCCTGTATTGTCTATCATTCAACAGTCATCAACCGGACACGCAACAAACATTATTGGTGGATTATCAGTAGGTATGAAATCGACTGTTATTCCAATTTTAACTTTAGCTGGTGGTATCATGTTATCATACTACTTTGCTGGTTTATACGGTGTAGCTATTGCTGCGGCTGGTATGATGGCTACAACGGCTATGCAATTAGCTATTGATGCTTTCGGACCAATTGCTGATAATGCAGGTGGAATTGCAGAAATGAGCCAACTACCTCCTGAAGTTCGCGAGCGTACAGATAATTTAGATGCTGTAGGTAATACCACTGCTGCCACAGGTAAAGGATTTGCAATTGCTTCCGCAGCATTAACTTCGTTGGCATTATTTGCTGCGTTTGTTGGTATTGCTGGTATTGATGCCATTGATATTTACAAGGCAAATGTATTAGCAGGTTTATTTGTGGGAGGTATGATTCCCTTTATATTCTCTGCTTTGTGTATTCAAGCTGTTGGTAAAGCAGCAATGGATATGGTACAAGAAGTTAGACGTCAGTTTCGTGAAATTCCAGGTATTATGGAATATAAAGCTAAGCCTGAATACGAAAAATGTGTTGCTATTTCAACTAAAGCATCTATTCGTGAAATGATGTTACCTGGTGCAATTGCATTACTAACTCCTGTAATTGTTGGTTTTATATTTGGCCCAGAAGTTTTAGGCGGATTGTTAGCAGGTGTTACTGTAAGTGGTGTATTAATGGGTATTTTCCAGAGTAACGCAGGTGGTGCATGGGATAATGCTAAAAAATCTTTTGAAAAAGGTGTAATGATTAATGGCGAAATGTTCTACAAAAAATCAGAGCCACACAAAGCTTCTGTTACAGGTGATACAGTAGGTGATCCTTTTAAAGACACCTCAGGTCCTTCTATGAATATCTTAATCAAATTAATGTCTATCGTATCTTTGGTTATTGCTCCTTATATTGCTGTTACAGGTGGTAGCGCTGATAAGAAAATGATGCATGGCGAGAAAATGGAATGTCATGCAAACTTGGATGGCGGTTGTGATATGGACAACGCTTCATGTGACATGAAAATGGGCAATTGCGAATTAAGCAAATGCAAAACAATGACCAAAGAAGAGTGTGCTGCTTATTGCGATGAAATGAAATGCACGCCAGAGCAAAAAGAAAAATGCTTAAGTATGTATGGTGCCGATGGTAAATTTGACGAAGACAAATGCAAAGAAATGTGCGCTGCCGAAATGAAAGGTGCTTGCATGGAAGGTTGTACCAATGGATGCGAAGATGTTGAAGCCTGCGAAAAAAGCTGTGATGATAAATGTGTGGAGTCACACAAAAGTGCAGCTAAAAAAGATTGCTGCGATAAAGAAAGTAAATAATCAATCGAGATTAAATATAAATCCCCAGGTATACTTGGTATATCTGGGGATTTTTTGTGCCACACATTTCATTATTTAAAACATAGCCTTTAACACAAACCTATTGCCATATTTACCCCATCTTTCGGTATTGGTAGATAAATCTTTTCTGTAACCTTCTCTGTTCACTTTTAAAGCCTTCTTGGGGGTTTTAAAAACAAAATCCTCTTCGGTTAATGCAGCCGTATTTATGTTAGTGGCAAAAATTGTTGTGTGTAATCGAGGAATGGCAACACCTAAAATCATCCCTGGCAATCCTGCAAAAAAATCCGGGCCACCGCTTAATGGAATGGCATCAGTATAAAATGCAATTACATAAACCGAATCGAAAATAATGGTAGTTGCCTTGCGACAAGTAAAACCAGCTATTTCGCGATACTCCCCTGTTAGTTTCCAAATGGGTTTTGATATAGAGTCGGATACCAAATAGGTTTTATCATAAACGGTTCTGTTAGCCCATGAACTATCACAATCAAAGATCGTTTTTTGAGTTACATCGGTAATGGTTTTATACCAGCGTAACATCGGGTTTTCATCTTCTTGTAGGGTATTGTATATAAGTTGCTTATTGTTAAAGGTTAACTCAAAAAAATCTATTTTGTATTTCGGTAAATTTTTTTTCATCTGCTCAAACCAAGTATTTTCTTCATCATCTGCATTTTGCTCCTCCAAATCTTTAATTATACTGTATTTACGCTCGTAAGTTATTTTGCCATTTAGCATGATTTGTTGTCCACTTACTTCCTGGAGCAAAAACAACGTAACTGATAAGCCAAATAGTACTCTTTTATTTTTTATTTTCATTTTTATTTGCGCTTGAAAAGTTATAAGTAATCGATAATAGAAAATACCTACGTAAAACAGTATGTACATTTTCATTAATGAAATTGCTACTGGCATTTCTACTAAATCCTATATTTTCATTTAATAAATCTCTTACCGCTAGGCCTAAATGCCAGTTTTCTTTCTCTGTAAACTTTTTCTTAATTTTTAAATTAATGATGGTGGTATTAATCGCCTTATCAAAATCAGATGTTGGCTGACGCCTTGTATGCGTTACATCCGTTGAAAACACAAACTTTTTAGGTAAATACAACTCCGAAGAAAAAGTATACTCACTGATCCAATAGTCAGTTACAACATCAGGTCTCACGCTAGTTTCGGAGCGGGTATAATCCCAATCGGCTTCTAAACTGATATAGTAAACATCATCCTTTTCTTTACTTATACTAGTGCCTAAACCAACTGAGTTATTGATATTGATGTTATTCATGTCGTTTACAAAATTTGCATAACGATTTTGCGAGAAATTAAAGTTGTTGTTAAATGACAGTCCTGTTTTTTTGGTTTGAAAATAATGGTAAAAACTCCCATTAAGAGCATAGTTGCCATCAACATTAACCGTTTGATATGTTCTTTTGCCGTCAGTAGTCACATTACTTTTTTGAGCAAAATCACTATACGTATTACTATATCTTAAACTGCTCCATATACCCGAACCTTTTATTGGTTTGTATGAATTGTAGCGCGCCTCATAACTATTGGAAAAGCTTTGCACCAATCCTGTATTACCTATGTAAATATCAAGGGGGTTAGTGTTGTCTATTAAAGGCTGAATTTGCTGTAAACTTGGCTGACGTGTTCTACCATTATAACTTACCTCAAAGGATGAACTGGTACCTAATTTATAACTAAAACGTGCTGAAGGGAAATAGTTAACAAACACCTGATTTCTTATGCTGTCTGTTACCAAATTATTCTGACGTAAATCTGTATGCGATATGCGCGCACCAATACTTGAGGTAACTTTTTTATGTTGGTATTTAAATGATACACCACCACGGTTTATGATTGTGTTATACAAAAAGTCGTTACTTAACGAGTCTAATTGTTGGTTGTAATCTGAACCACCTGATTTCGCCAAGGTTAGCAGCGTACTTTTATCTCTGTTCACATTAACTGCGTAATCTGTTATGACAAAAAACTTTTTCCCGAAAGGTTCGGTATAGGTAGTGCTTCCACTATAGTTTTCTTGAATTGAATTGGTTAACTTTTTTTGGTCAATATTGCTGGATTCAAAATTAGTATCGTTGGTATAAATTTTAATATCAGAATTTAAAAAACCGTCTTTGTCTTGGGCTTGATAATTTTGCGTAAACCCTATAGATAAACTACGCCCTTGCAATTTAAATTTCCTAATAAAATTAATACTGCTATTCAATTCCTCTTTTTGTCCTATTTCACTCGTTGTTCTTTTGTTTGAATTAACCAATGAGCGCAATTCGTTTCTATTTTCCGACTGAAAAATACTTAACCTATTAAACTCGCTTTGCGCTGCATTTAGTTTTATTTTAATGGTTGTAAAAGAATCTAAAGCCAAATTATAATGGGTAGAAAATGTATTGCCTTTTCTAAAATTGTTAATGTCGTTGCGCTGACGGTTAAAATAAAAAGTGTCAGGCAAAATGTATTGGGTAAAGTTATCATCAAAACCGCGCACCGTCATTTCTTTGTGTGATGCATTAAATGCGTATCCGTGCTTATCATTTTTCTTTTTATCGCTGTAATGTGCACCAACATACCAAGTTTGTGGTATTCCTATTCCATCAAATTCATCATCCGAACGGCTATAATACATCATACTGTTGCCCTCATCACCACTAGAATACTCAAACCCTTCTGAGCCACCAAACTTCTGCATATCGTCCCAATTTAGACCGGTTTTATTGGTATTGCTCATGGCACCATAAACCGACATTTTTTGTTTTTTGTTAAACCTATTTAACATCACATCATGCTCGTATCGGCTATCAGTGCCCACACCCGCACTAGCCTTACCGAAATACCCTTTTTTAGCATCCTCTTTTAATTTCAGATTGATTGTTTTTTCCTTAATCCCGTCATCTATGCCTGAAATGGTTGCCTGATCACTTTTTTTATCAAACACCTGAACACTTTCTACCTGTGTAGCTTTTATATTTTTGGTAGCAATGGTAGGGTCGTCACCAAAAAACTCCTCTCCATCAACCAATACCTTTTTAACCTCTTTACCTTGTGCCGTTATTTTGCCATCCTTATCTACCTGTATGCCAGGCAAACGTTTCATCAAATCTTCCACATTGGCATTTTTATTGGTTAAAAAACTATCAACCAAAAACTCTGTAGTATCACCTTTAATTCTTATGGCATCAACCCTATCTTTTATAATCACTTCCTTTAATAGGGTTGATTTAGACAACATATTAATTACTCCAACATCTGTTATTTGTCCTTCGCTTAACGTCACAAAGTCTTCATAATCGGCAAAGCCTGGTCTCGTAATTAATAACCGAATCTTAATAGGTGGAAGACCTTTTAACTCAAATACACCTTTATCTGATGCGTAGATAAACTGAAGTAACACAGAGTCTCCAGGATTAATGGCCAGTATGCTGGCATATGCAACCGACTTAAAGTCGGAAGTGTCTTGTAGAACGCCTTTTAAAACTGTGGACTGCTGCGCTTTAACATGGTGCAGTATACCGCAAAGCAACAGCGTAATAAGTAGTTGTTTCACAATTAGGTTAAGATTTTTTAGTTGAAGTTGTAAATAACGCAATTTATAGGTAACTAATTACACCCAAAATATACATTTAGAAAAAATAATAATTGTAAGGGCCATTAAAAGCGCCACTTCCCCTATTGGAATAACCACATCGTTCAATGCGAGTTATCTATTACACACTGCGCACAATACCCCAAAATATGGAAGGCTTCCTTGCCCTCCTTTGCGCTATGGAACCTTCGCAGTTAAACACGCTATGCCGAAAGCTTCTCTCTGCATCCTCTGCGAATATGCGTTTCAAATCCCCCGCTTTTCCATAAATGCCTCCGTTGTGATCACCGTGGTTAGACCCATTTTAAAATTCAATTAAAGTCAAAAAACATCCTTATTTTCGTCTAATAAAAGTGCATCATTTAAATTGCCATGAAAAAATCATCTGTTATACTATTCTTTGCCCTATTTATCCTCACCAACTCTTTTAAAACAGCCGAAGAAATTAAATGGCTTGATTTTAATACAGGTTACAAACTAGCTGTAAAAAAGAAAAAAATAATGATGGTTGATGTATACACAGACTGGTGCGGGTGGTGTAAAGTAATGGACCGCGAAACATACGCTAAAAGCGAAATTTCAGCATTGATTAATCAAAACTTTGTGCCTATAAAGTTTAATCCAGAAACACCTAATGTGATATATAATTTTGAAGGGAAAGACTACAATGGAAAGGGGCTAAGGGACATTATCAGCAACAACCAAATAAGGGGTTATCCAGCCACTATGTTTATTAATACAAAAAATAAAAAATCAAGTTTGGTATCTGGTTACTTAAACCCTCAAGAGTTTAAGGTTACCGTTGAACACACTTTGCTTGACATTAAATAAATTACCTATTAAAATAGCCAAATGATACAGGAAGTAATTAAGCTGGAAAACATAAAACGTTATTTTAAAATTGGAGATGTTGAGGTGCAAGCACTGCGCGGGATTGATCTTATCATAAATAAAGGAGAGTACGTGGCTTTGATGGGGCCATCGGGATCAGGAAAGTCAACTTTAATGAATTTATTGGGCTGTTTGGATACACCTAGTGCAGGCAAATACTGGCTAAGCGGACAAGATGTGAGCCAAATGGATGATGATGAACTAGCTGAAATACGCAACAAGGAAATTGGGTTTGTTTTTCAAACGTTTAATTTATTACCACGCAGTAACGCATTAGATAATGTTGCATTACCACTGGTGTATGCAGGTTACAGCCGAACAGAACGTAACGAACGTGCTTTAAAAACCTTGGAAAGTGTTGGACTTGCAGACAGAACAGACCATAAACCTAATGAGTTAAGTGGTGGACAGCGCCAGCGTGTAGCCATTGCAAGGGCTTTAATTAATAACCCTTCCATTATTTTGGCCGATGAACCTACGGGTAACTTAGATACCAAAACCAGTCATGAAATTATGGAGTTGATGGAAAAAATACATGAACAAGGCAACACCGTAATTATAGTAACCCACGAAGAAGACATTGCCCGAAGGGCGCACCGCATTGTAAGATTAAGAGATGGTGTGGTGGAGAGTGACACGATAGTAAAAAACTAAACTAAAAAATCCTGCATCAATTACTCAATGCAGGATTTTTAATATATGCGAACATAAATTCAAAACTTATGTTCAACCCTCATGATACTCGGGAGGGAAAACCGGCTTACTTAGGCATCAATATTTGCGTACTTCGCATTGGCTTCAATAAACTCTCTGCGCGGGGGAACTTCATCCCCCATCAACATACTGAATATGCGATCGGCTTCAGCAGCACTATCAAGTGTTACTTTTTTAAGGGTGCGTCTTTCCGGATCCATGGTTGTGCTCCATAATTGTTCGGCATTCATTTCACCCAAACCTTTATAACGTTGTATACCTACACTCTCTGGGTTTCCTCCTTTTGCTAAGCGCATTACTGCCTCTTCACGTTGTGGTTCTGTCCAGCAATACTCTTCCTCTTTCCCTTTTTTAACAAGGTATAAGGGTGGTTGAGCAATGTAAATATACCCAAACTCAATTAGCTCTTTCATGTAACGGAAGAACAACGTTAATATCAATGTACGGATGTGGCTACCATCCACGTCAGCATCCGTCATAATTACAATTTTATGGTAACGTAATTTATCCATGTTTAATGCTTTGTTATCTTCGGCAGTGCCTATGCTAACTCCTAAGGCGGTAAACATGTTTTTTATCTCTTCATTCTCGTAAATTTTATGTTCTAATGCTTTTTCTACGTTTAAAATTTTACCACGTAAAGGTAAAATGGCTTGTGTAGCACGGTTACGACCTTGTTTTGCTGTTCCACCTGCCGAATCACCCTCTACCAAATAAAGCTCACATATTGCAGGATCTGATTCTGCACAATCCGCTAATTTGCCGGGTAAACCTCCACCGCTCATAACACCCTTACGTTGTACCATCTCACGGGCTTTTTTAGCAGCATGACGGGCAGTAGCGGCTAATATTACTTTCTGTACAATTATCTTAGCCTCTTTAGGGTTTTCTTCCAAGTAATTGTTCAGCATCTCACCCACGCACTGATCAACCGCACCAGTAACATCGCTATTACCCAATTTAGTTTTAGTCTGACCTTCAAATTGAGGCTCTTGAACTTTAACGGAAATAACTCCCGTTAAACCTTCACGAAAATCATCACCTGCTATTTCAAACTTTAAGTTTTTAAACATGCCTTCTTTTTCGGCATATGATTTTAAAGTACGTGTTAATGCCCTACGGAAACCGGCAACGTGCGTGCCACCTTCGTGGGTATTAATATTATTTACATAACTATGCAAGTTTTCTGTGTAACCACTGTTGTATATCATGGCCACCTCAACAGGTACTCCATTTTTTTCACCTTCAACATAAATTGGTTCTGGTAAAATTTTATCGCGTGTTCCATCAAGGTAATTAACAAACTCTTTTAACCCCCCTTCGCTAAAAAAGGTTTCCTCGCGCAGGTTTCCAGATTCATCAGCGCGTTCATCTTTAATATTAATCCGAATACCACGATTAAGATAAGATAGCTCACGCAAACGCGCAGCCAAGGTGTCAAATTTATACTCTGTGATGGTAAAAATACTTGCATCAGGCTCGAAATAAATCAAAGTTCCGTTAGAGGTGGATTCACCAACTACCTTTACATCATAAAGGGGCTTACCACAACTATATTCTTGTTGGAAAATTTTACCTTCACGGTATACCGTGGCACGCAATAAAGTAGATAATGCGTTCACACAACTAACACCTACTCCGTGTAAACCACCCGAAACTTTGTATGTATCTTTATCGAATTTACCACCAGCGTGCAAAACTGTCATTACAACCTCTAATGCAGATTTGCCTTCTTTGGCATGCATACCTGTAGGAATTCCTCTACCATCATCTAAAACACTAACCGCATTATTTGTATGAATGGTAACATGAATGTTTTTACAGTGCCCCGCTAGTGCTTCGTCAATTGAATTATCTACAACCTCATAAACCAAATGGTGTAACCCCCTTGTGCCGATATCACCGATATACATTGCAGGACGTTTCCTAACAGCTTCTAAACCCTCTAGTACCTGTATGTTATCGGCACCGTAATTCCCTTTGTTTTCCATTGAACTATCTGACATATATAAATGCTTACAATTAAAACGTAAAAGTACGCTCAATTAGCTTGTTAACCTAACTTAGTAAGATGCATTTACAAGTTTGTTTTCCACATTTTTTCCGCTAAATTTTATAACTCCGCTTAAAGTTAAATTTTAACTGGCGATTAACTAATTATAAAATCGAACTGACATGAATATGCCAATAAGTTTTTAACTGATATTTACTTCAATACTAAGAGATACATCAGGCCATCGAATTATGATGAATTATCGAGGCAATAAAACTGCGGTTTTAATATTTGATTGTAATGTATTATTACCTTGTATTAATTTATTGAAACTAGAGTATATTGAAAACTGCTAGCCAAGGTTATTGAAATGAAAAACAAACCATTTATCAAAATACGCCTCTAAACCAAAATGTTAGCACCATTTTTAAACAAAAGCGAACTATCGCCATAACTTAAAAACCTATAATTATTGGTTAATGCGTGCTCGTAAATTTTACGCCAATCGTTGCCAACAAAAGCTGCAATTAATAACATTAAAGTATTTTCGGGTTGATGAAAGTTGGTAATTAACACATCAACCAATTTAAACCTATATCCTGGAGCGATAATAATTTGTGTGCTACCAACCAATACTGGTTTTTCTTCTTGCTCCAATCTTTTTATAATGGCAGAAATAGCATCAACTGGATTAATACTTAAAGCGTCAAACTCATAGGCATCCCATTGTTTAATTTCTACCTCATTTTCGGCATGTTGAAGGATCAACTTAACACCGTGCCAATATAAACTCTCAAGCGTTCTAGTGCTTGTTGTACCAACAGCTACTAACTTGTTTTTATAAATTAAACAAGCTAATATATTTTTTAATGTTGATAGCTCAACAAATAAAGTTTCTTCATGCATTTGGTGATCAACCAAGGTTTGTGTTTTTACAGGTTTAAAAGTGCCTGCGCCAACATGCAATGTCAATTCATCAAAAGTGATTTCTTTTTTGCTCAATGAATTAAAAACGTCAGGTGTGAAATGTAAACCCGCAGTTGGCGCTGCTACAGAACCCTCTATTTTTGCGTATACTGTTTGATACCTTTCTTCATCTGCCTCTTCCGTTTGTCTGTTTAAGTAGGGAGGTAAAGGTAAAATACCTGCAAAATGTAATACCTCTCCAAAAGACAAATCTTCATTATTCCAACTAAACGCTACTATAAATAACTCCCCTAAAATACCCTTTTTCACCGCCTTTAAGCAAACTTTACCAAAAGGCGTTTCTACCTGCTTTTCAAGTACATCTTCTTTCCACCTTTTAGCGTTACCAACCATGCATTTCCAGGTACTATTTTGTTTGCTAATAAATGCCTGCTGATAATCAAGATGCTGTAACGGCTCAATGCAAAATATTTCAATTTGCGCACCAGTTTCGCGATTAAACAATAAACGTGCGTGAACCACACGGGTATTATTAAAAACAAACAAACTATTTGATGGTATATACGAATCCAATTGATTAAAAACAGAGTCGGTTATTGATCCGTTTTGGTATACCAATAATTTAGATTCATCTCGATTTGCGAGAGGAAATTTCGCAATCCGCTCTACAGGTAATTCATAATGAAAATCATTAATATTCAACTGTTTAGGTGGAATCATGCCGCAATTTAATCTAAAGTTATGGTTGAAAATCGAACTTTGAATAGAAAATAAAAAAACAGCAATTTATTTCCCGTTAAAATTAGGTTTACGTTTTTCAACAAAAGCATTCATACCTTCCTTTTGATCTTCGCTAGCAAAGCACATATAAAAGTTTTTACGCTCAAAGTGTAATCCTTCTTGTAAACCGCTATCAAAAGCTTTTAATACACTTTCTTTGGCCAAACGAACTGCTACAGGTGATTGAACGGCAATATCATTAGCTAATTTAATGGCTTCGCCTAAATATAACTCCTCAGGCACCACACGATTAATTAACCCCGCATCCATAGCTTCTTGGGCGGTAATAAATTTACCTGTTAATACCATTTCCATAGCCAATGCTTTACCAACAGCTTTGGCTAAACGTTGCGTACCTCCTGCACCAGGCATAATGGCTAGTTTAATTTCAGGCTGACCAAACTTTGCCGTTTCACTCGCCACAATCATGTCGCAAGTCATGGCTAACTCGCAACCTCCACCTAGGCAAAAACCACTCACAGCAGCTATTATGGGCTTTTTGGTTTTGCGTATCTGGTCCCAAGTTTCAAACTGGTCTATCTTTAACATGTCGATAGCTGTTTTGCTTTCCATTTGTTTAATGTCGGCACCTGCAGCAAAAGCACGTTCGTTCCCAGTGATAACAATGCAACGAACGTTATCATCATTGTCAAAAGTTAACAATGCATGTTTAATTTCTTGCATCAATTGCAAGTTTAATGCATTCAATTCTTTAGGTCTGTTTAAACGAATAAGCGCAATATGAGGCTTGTATGATGACTCAGCAATGATAAATTCGTAGTTCATTTAGTATTTGATGAATTATAAAAACGGATTCAAACATAAGGCAATTTAAAAACAACAAAAACATGCACAGGCAAAAAAGCAACACTTTTTGTATTAAGTTGCAAAAGACCTATCATTGTAAGATAAAAATATTTACACAGCAGATATAGGGAAAACCTAACAGATTTGATTATTTTTTAAAAAGCACTTGCATATAAAAAATAAATTCCGATATTTGCACTCCTTTTTAATAGAAAAAGCCATGAGAGTTTGTGATTTAACAGGTAAGCGTGCAATGGTTGGTAACAACGTATCGCACTCAAATAGAAAAACGAAAAGACGTTTTTACCCAAATTTACAGGATAAGAAATTTTTTATCCCTGAAGAGAATATGTGGATTACTTTGCGTGTATCAACCAAAGCAATCAAAACGATTAACAAAAACGGTATTACCGCTACTTTACGCAAGTTCGTAAAAAATGGTATCATTTAATTTAAGGAGTTAGAGCAATGGCACGTAGTAAAAATAGAATTCAAGTAATATTAGAATGTACAGAGCACAAGACATCTGGCTTGCCTGGTACTTCTCGTTACATCACCAAGAAAAACAGAAAAAACACAACTGAACGTATCGAGTTGAAGAAATACAACCCGATTATGAGGAAAGTTACTGTACATAAAGAAATTAAATAATTTGAATCATGGCTAAGAAGGTAGTTGCAACATTAAAAACAGGTGCAGGCAAAGATTTTGCTAAAGTGTACCGCGCGGTAAGAAACAAAAAGGGTGCATACTCTTTTAAAACCGAAATTATTCCTAACGAAGACGTTAAATCACACTTCACCAAAGCTTAATAGCTAAGAATTTTTAAAATATTATAAAGCACCGTGAGCAATCAGGGTGCTTTTTTTATTATGGTTGATGCCTAAATTAAAGTAAATTCGCAAAGCTTAATACAATTAAACATGGGTATATTTAGCTTCTTTAGTAAAGATAAAAAGGAAAAACTCGATCACGGTTTAGAAAAAACAAAAAGTAGTTTGTTTGATAAAATCAACAAAGCATTGGTTGGCAAATCAACTGTTGATGATGATTTTTTGGATCAATTAGAAGAAATACTGGTAACAAGTGACGTGGGGATTGAAACAACACTCAAAATCATAGATCGACTACAAAAGCGAGTTGCAGCGGACAAATACATCAACACCAGCGAACTAAACAAATTACTCAAAGACGAAATCGCGAAACTTTTTGATGAAAGTGGTTTATATGAAAACGCCTTCGAATCTGAAAAATCAACCAAACCTTATGTAATAATGGTAGTTGGAGTAAATGGCGTTGGTAAAACAACAACCATAGGAAAGTTAGCCCATCAATTTAAAAGTACGGGTAGAAATGTAGTTCTAGGTGCAGGCGATACTTTCAGAGCTGCTGCAGTGCAACAACTAAAAATATGGGGAGAACGCAACGGGGTGCATGTTGTGGAGCATGGTATGAATACCGACCCCGCATCTGTAGCATTTGATGCCGTGAAATATGCTACAGAAAACAATTGCGATATTGTGATTATAGATACCGCAGGCAGATTACACAACCGCGTTGATTTAATGAACGAGTTAGGTAAAATTAAACGCGTAATGAGTAAGATTATTCCGAATGCCCCCCATGAGGTATTATTGGTGTTGGATGCCAGCACAGGGCAAAATGCATTTGAGCAGGCTAAACAATTTACAGCAGCCACAGAGGTAAACGCCTTAGCACTTACTAAACTAGATGGCACGGCTAAAGGTGGAGTAGTGATTGGAATTGCGGATTTGTTCAAAATCCCGGTAAAATACATAGGTGTAGGCGAGGGCATTGAAGATCTGCAGCTATTTAACAAACACGAATTCGTTGATTCGTTGTTTAACTCAAATTAATTAATAGACTCCTTAACAGCGATCTATTTGATTTTGTTGAGTTAATCCCGATGTGGAATTTATAGGGCAATTTATTAAAATTGCTAATTACAAATTCCTAATCGATTCGGACTGGTAAAGACCGGAACCGAATTTGGAATAAATTAATTATTCAACCCTATTTATTAATTATATTTTGAAAACAAAAAATAAAGAAAATAAAGTAAACATCATTACGCTTGGATGCTCTAAAAATATTGTTGACAGCGAAGAGTTATTCAGCCAACTTAAAGCCAATAATTTTAATGTTGAACACGAGAGTACAAAAGATGATGCCAATGTAATTATTATAAATACGTGCGGATTTATTGATAATGCTAAACAAGAAAGTATAGATACCATTTTACGTTTTGCAGAAGCTAAAAAACAAGGAGAAATTGACAAGTTATATGTAACAGGATGTTTGTCTCAGCGCTATATGCCAGACCTACAGAAAGAAATTCCAGATGTAGATAAATACTTCGGCACCACGCACCTTCCACAATTACTTAAAACTTTGGGTGCGGATTATAAACATGAGTTAGTAGGCGAACGTTTAATTACTACCCCTTCTCATTATGCCTATTTAAAAATAAGCGAAGGATGCGACAGACCATGTTCTTTTTGTGCCATTCCGATTATGCGTGGCAAACACCTGTCAAAAAGTTTTGAGCAATTGGAAACAGAAGTTAAGGGATTGGTTAAAAACGGAACTAAAGAAATTTTACTAATAGCACAAGATAGCACATACTATGGGCTTGATTTGTACGGAGAACGAAAACTAGCCGAATTGCTTCGTAGAATGAGTGATATTGAAGGAGTAGAATGGATACGTTTGCACTACGCCTACCCTTCTCAATTTCCAATCGATGCGTTAGATGTAATGCAAGAACGTGATAATATTTGTAAATACATTGATATTCCATTACAGCATACCAGCGATAACATGCTTAAAATTATGCGAAGAGGAATTACATCAAAACGCACACAAGAAGTAATTGACACAATGCGCGAAAAAGTTCCGGGTATTGCAATAAGAACTACACTTATTGCGGGCCATCCGGGAGAAACAGAGCAGGACTTTAAAGACCTTTGTAAATTTGTTGAACTCAATAAATTTGACCGTTTAGGTATATTTACATATAGCCATGAGGATGGAACACATGCCGGAACAATGTTAGATGATGTGCCACAAGAATTAAAAGAAGAACGTGCAGCTATTGTAATGGATATTCAACAAGGTATATCGGCAAAACTAAATCAACAAAAAATAGGTAAAACCTATAAAGTATTGTTTGATAGAAAAGACAGTGGTTTTTATGTTGGCCGCACAGAGTTTGACTCACCAGAAGTTGATAATGAAGTGTTGGTTGATGCAAAAAGTAAATACGTGCGAATTGGCGATTTTGCACAAGTTAAGATTGATGCTGCAGAAGATTTTGATTTATACGGAACCATCGTAAATCCTTAATACATGCATAGCAATAGCCCTTCAGCTGTTAGTTTCGAGCAAAGCAATCAGTTTTCTAAGATTATTTTAGATTACGCAAATAACTCGGCCAACTTAACTGATTTTTACAACTTAAGGCCTGAAATTGCTTCCTATAAAACCATGATAGAGCAAAAGAGCTACAACAATAGTTTTAGGCCTATTTTGGTTGATGAGTTGAAGAAACAATATGCTGACGCAGACATAAAATTACATAAATCTACTTGGGTAGAAACCAACATCCATTTGTTACTCAGCCCAAATACCTATACGGTAACTACTGGCCACCAACTTTGTTTGTTTACAGGCCCACTTTATTTTATACACAAAATATTAAGTACCATTAAATGGTGCGAAGAACTTAAACTAAACTACCCTGATAAAAATTTCATTCCTGTATTTTGGATGGCATCTGAAGACCATGATTTTGCTGAAGTGAATCATTTATATGTTAATGGTACCAAACATACTTGGGATATTGATAGCAAACAACAACCAGTTGGTCGATTAACACTAGAAAACTTCGAAAACTTCGCGCAAAAAATAATTGAACTTGCTAATAATGAATATGCAAAGACCCAATTGAAAGAATGGAGCAAATGCTATACAACTAGCTCTAACCTGAGTATAGCTTCAAGAAAACTAGCACATTTACTTTTTGAAGACAAAGGATTAGTTATTTTAGATGCAGATAGTAAGCCATTGAAAAAACTATTTGTACCAATTATCAAAAATGATATTTTGGAGCAAAAAAACTTCACTATACTTACCGAAACGAATAACTTACTAAGAAAAAAATACAAGACCCAAGTTAATGGACGTGAAATAAATTTCTTTTACTTCAGTAAAGAAGGGAGAAAGCTCATTAAAAAAGAGGACGATACATTTATTGTTGATGGAACACCAATCACCTTCACCCAAAAAGAGATAGCACTTGATATTGAAACTTATCCAGAAAACTACAGTCCGAATGTAATTATGCGACCAATGTATCAAGAATTGATACTTCCTAATTTAAGCTATATTGGTGGTCCGGGTGAAATAGCCTACTGGCTTCAACTTAAAGCTATTTTCGACTATAATCAAATCAGTTTCCCAATACTTACGCTCCGTGATTTTGTGATGCTGATAAAAGAACAACATATTAACCAACTAAATAAGATAGGTTTACTAGCAGTTGATTTGTTTTCAGAGAATATTATTATTGAGCGAAAACTTGTCATACTAAACGAAGATGGTGGACAGGTTAAATTGATTAATGAAGTGGCAACAAGTATGCAAAAACTTATTGATACTGCCATGAAAACTGATAATAAAATTGGAAGTGAATTAATTAAATGTAAAACAGATTGGAACACTAAATTGAATCATTTGCATCGTGAGTTAGATAAAAAGCAAAGAGAAAAAATCATACATCAATTTAATAAATTTACCACAATAAAGGATCAATATTTGACAGGTGGAACAATGTATGAACGTAAATCAAATGTGCTTTCATATGGCGTAACAGAGTCAATTCATGATCTTATACACCTAATTTATGAGCACTTATCTCGGTCACAGAACCATATTAATGTTGTATTGAAAAAAGGTTAATAGGCAATAGATGAGGCATTTTAGCCTATTAAGATGTCTAATTTAGCAAACTTTAAACAAATCTGTATTTGTTTTTTGCATGTGCTTTGCTTTTTTTACATTATTTTTGACTTTATTAAGAATTACCCCACAAAAAGTAAATAAAAAAGTATGAAGAATACCATGCGTTATTTAACATCTCAACTTACAGGCTGTATGCTTTGTTTGTTATTGTTAGTTACTCACTCCAATGCACAACAACAAGCTCGATTGAGTATAGAATTCAGAGGTGGGTTACCATCAATAATGACAGAATCAAGTCCAGCAAACGCTCCTTTTGGCGGTTTAGGACTAAGGTATTCTTTCAATAAATATTTTTCGCTAACAGGAGATGCAAATGGAGGAGGTATATCTGGAGTAAGCAAGTCCAACGTTTATTTCAGAAACAGCTTTACCCAAATTGGTGGTAAGGCGAACTTAAACGTAACGGCATTTATACCAGAGCGTAATAATGTTTGGAGCAGATTTAATGCATACTTAAGCTTAGGATCAAACTACATGATGTACTATTACGATAAAGATAAAGCCCTTGACGGAAAGACATCAAAGCCATATTTTGTTTACGATGTTGGAGTAAATGTAAAATACTACGTAAATGAAATGATAGATATAATGGGAGGCATCACATTTAACTTCACTCAAACTACTGCAATTGATAATATGAGAGATGATGGTAAAAATGATAAATTCGCCCTAACATATGTAGGATTAGCTTTCAAAATTTTACCTGAAGATCGCAAGCAACTTTTAGATTGGGCCCATTTACCTATAATGAATAATCAAGGAACCAAACAACTAATAGAGCAGTTAGAAGTTAACCTTAGCCAGACAAATAAACAAGCAAATGATAGCTTAGCTGATTTACTAAGAGCTGAAATTAAATTAGTTGACAATAAAGTAGAAACAGTAAATACTAAAGTTGATACCATAGCCACTAAAATGAACTTGATTCTTGAGGTATTGAATAAAATGACTTCATTACAAACTGAACAAGTTGAAGCTTTGCAGGCTAAAAATAAGCCTAAAGGTAAAAAAGATGTAAAACCTAATGCTGACTTACAAACACCAACAACAAAATTAAATTTACCAAACGATACATCAACCAGGTACACTTTAAATCCTAAAATGCTTTCATACACATCACCTGATGGCACAAAGATTAAAGTTGCAACTATAGATCAAAGTCAGGTTAAAGAAAATTATGCTATTGTAGTTGGATCTTTCGTTCAAGATCAAAATGCCGTTATTGCGCGTGATAAATACGTTGATAAAGGATGGGATGCACATATATTAGGAAGTGCAAAATCTCAATACAAACGTATTGTTATTTTCAGCAATAATTATTTCGAAGCAGCCAAAATTGTTACGGAGTTAAGATCTACAGTTTCTAAAGATGTTTGGATGTTAGACATCAATACTGGAAAAGGAGTTTATATTAAGTAGTTTTAAAATAACTATACATGTGCCACATTACAATACCGGCACAAACAGAAACATTTAAACTATGCTTAGTGCCGATTTGTGGAATTTCAATACACAAATCGGCATTTTTTATAAATAGGTCGCTAACACCATCAACCTCGTTGCCAAAAACTAAAGCATATTTATGTCCAACTTCTGGAATGAAATCATGAAGCATCATTGATTGAGTTGTTTGTTCAACTACTATAATTTTAATTCGGTTTATTCTCAAATGCGCAATTAAGCTTTCATTATCAGAAAAATGGGTCCATTTAACAGACTCTGTTGCTCCTAATGCTGTTTTAAGTACTTCTTTATTGGGTGGAGAAGGACAAATTCCAGACAAATATACGTTGTCTGCGCCAAATGAATCAGCAGTTCTAAAGAATGATCCAATATTTTGACCACTTCTTACATTATCCGCAACTATATTATAATCAAGCTTCTTAACCTCCTTGTAGTCTTCAATAGTCATTCTATTTAATGCTCCTAATGACACTTTTTTTATTTCCATTCTACAAATTAATCACTTTTACATCAATGACCTTGTTAAAAATAGCTTTTTTATTACATTTTTTAGCATATTTTTGACATTTGAACTAATGTGAATAGCCAGGAAATCGAAATAATGAGCAATTACAAGTATATCGTAATGGTATTCCTGCTATTTCATTTAAACTCTGGAAAGGTTCAAGCCCAATACAAATACACGCGTTTTTCATTTGATGTAACTGGAGGTTTTTCGATGCCAAATACATCTATAACTGGCGAAGCAGGTGCTTATGGAGAAATTGGATTAAAAGTAGCAACAAGCAGTTACCTTTCCGGCAGATTAACTGTTGGTGTTGGTAAATTAATTGGATCACAGGATGTTGCAAAAATAACCGGAACAATTGAAAATGTTGCCAACTATACAAAATACAATACCACGTATAATTATTTTTCAGGTAGTGGGTTGTTAAACCTTGAAAGAGCATTCAAACTAAGAAGTTTGGGTAAGTTATTCAACCGCCTCAATCCTTTTCTAATGATTGGCGCGGGTTATATGTATCCGGACGTAAAAGTTAACCGTGTTGATGGTCAATTTAAAAACTACAAAAAAAACGTACGTTTTATTGCAAATAATTTTGGATTAGATTTTAAATACTTTATCAGCAACCGTTTCGACTTAAGCTTTGGTGCAGAATACAAATTGGTACAAACCTATTATTTAGATGGTGCATATTCCGATAAAGTATACGATGGAATGACAAATGCATACCTAGGTATTAGCTACAACATAGGCGCCAGTGCAGACAGAAAACATTTAAATTGGTTTAATTTAGATGGCAAAGTAGATGTCATGTTTGTTCCTTTTAATGACATTTTTAAAAAAGGAGATGAACCAATTAC
Source organism: Bacteroidota bacterium (assembly GCA_947491825.1). Lineage (GTDB taxonomy): Bacteria > Bacteroidota > Bacteroidia > UKL13-3 > UKL13-3 > UBA6183. Next base: position 6,636 of record CANLLM010000031.1, on the reverse strand, counting down.
GGAAACCCAAAAACCGAAAATAGATACAACAACTAATGTTATAAAAGAAAGTGTTCTAATACCGATCGATGTTGATAGCCTATTAGCACAAAAAGAAGAGCCAAACATTAGTAACGATGACAGCATCACCGATATTGAAGTGAAAAATGGCGGTAAAAATCCTTTGGTTGTAATAGTAAAACCAAAGACCAACGACACTGCAGAATACAATAAATTTGGAAGACATTCAGATGCCAAAGGAAAACAGGAAAACACTGCACCTATAAGTGTGGCTCTGGATGCTAAGACTCCATCAAAAGTAGGAATTTCACTTAATGATATAAATGGTATTGTTCGCCCGATGGGCAAATACAATGTAATTGTAGGAACTTATGCCGGTGCCAAATATGCATATCCTTTCCGAGATAAGATGCGCAAGCAAGGATTCCAAGCAGCATTGTTTAAAGACAGCAATCAATCAAAAATGATACGTGTTTGCATATACTATGGAGATGACAAAAAAAAGGCAAACAGGGAACTTAGTTCATATATGAGCAAGTTTAACGGACAGGTTTGGTTACACATTTACAACCCAAAATAACAAAAAAACAAGGTAAATATTTAGGCTTTTTTTGTTTACAAAATGTGGACTCTACCCTGCTGCTATGTTGTATTTTGCAATAATTATTTATGACTAAAAAAGAAGTACAACAAGAAACGCCCTTAATGAAGCAGTACCTTGATATAAAAGCAAAGTACCCAGGAGCGATATTACTTTTTAGAGTTGGAGATTTCTACGAAACATTTGGTGAAGATGCTGTAAAAGCTGCTCAAATACTTGGTATTGTGCTAACGAAACGAGCAAATGGTTCAGCCTCACATATTGAATTGGCTGGCTTTCCTCACCACTCTCTAGACACCTATTTACCTAAATTAGTAAGAGCAGGTCAACGTGTGGCTATTTGCGATCAATTGGAAGATCCTAAACTGACTAAGAAAATTGTTAAACGGGGTGTTACAGAATTAGTCACTCCAGGAGTTTCATACAACGATAAAATACTTGATCACAAATACAACAACTACTTGTGCGCAGTTCATTTGGATGGGGATAAAGCGGGTGTGGCTTTTGTTGATATAAGCACGGGTGAATTCATGGCGAGTGAAGGCTCTCCAGCTTATATAGAAAAACTAATTCAAGGACTAAAACCTGCCGAGATCGTTATTAACAAAAAACAGCTAAAGGCTTTTCAAGAACTAGCTGGCGATAAATTCTACACCTATTATTTAGATGAATGGATTTTTCAACACCAGTTTGCTTTCGATAAGCTAATAGGCCATTTTAATACTGCTAATTTAAAGGGCTTTGGGATACAAGAAATGACACTAGCAATTATTGCAGCTGGAGTATGTATCCATTACTTAAATGAAACACATCATAACGAGCTATCGCATATACAAGCATTATCGCGCATTGATGAAGAGAAGTATGTTTGGCTAGATAGATTTACCATCAGGAATTTAGAACTACTTCAACCTAACCATGAGCATGGGAAGGCACTAATAGATGTTCTAGATTACACCGTCACACCTATGGGTGCTCGTTTATTAAAACGTTGGGTTGTGCTGCCATTAAAAGAGAAACAGTTTATTGAAGAAAGACTAGAGATTGTTGATGCTGCATTTCATGATAACCAATTATGTAATCATACAACCAATGAATTTAAGCAGTTGGGAGATATTGAACGAATGGTATCGAAAGTTGCAATGCACAGAATAAATCCAAGAGAGTTAGCACAACTCAATCGTTCACTTAAACATATTCAACCCATAAAAAACTTATTACTTAATAGTGGCAAATCTGTATTAATAAAAATGGCCGAATTGCTACATGATTGCAATTGGGCTATAGAGGCAATTGATAAAACGCTGAAACCCGACCCACCAGCATTGTTGCATAAAGGAGAGCTAATTAACGATGGTATCCATGAAGAGCTAGATGAACATAGAAAAATTGCATTTCATGGTAAAGATTATTTGTTACAAATACAGCAAAGTGAACAAGTTCGAACCGGTATACCATCACTTAAAGTAGCTTTCAATAATGTGTTTGGATACTATTTGGAAGTAACCAACACGCATAAAGATAAAGTTCCATCAGATTGGATAAGAAAGCAAACCTTAACCAATGCGGAGCGTTACATAACCGAAGAGTTAAAACAGTACGAAGAAAAAATATTAGGTGCTGAAGAAAAGATAAGCACCATTGAAGAGCGCTTATATACCGAACTGGTTAATCATGTTAGTGAGTACGTAAACATCATTCAACAAAACGCTATGTTATTGGCCAAATTAGATTGTTTGTTCTCTTTTGCCAACCTATCCGTTAAACACCATTACACCAAACCACAAATAAATGAAGATAATAAGCTTCTGCTCAAAGGTTCAAGGCATCCTGTTATTGAACAACAGCTACCTCCAGGAGAAAGCTATATTCCCAATGATATCTATTTAGACCGCGAACTACAACAAATTATTATCCTTACAGGTCCTAATATGGCAGGTAAATCAGCCTTATTAAGGCAAACAGCCATTAATGTTATTATGGCACAAATAGGTTGTTTTGTGCCTTCAAGCATGGCCGAGATTGGATTGGTTGACAAAATATTTACACGTGTTGGTGCAAGTGATAATATTAGTAGTGGAGAAAGTACGTTTATGGTTGAAATGACCGAAACAGCAAGTATATTAAATAACCTCTCGATTAACAGCTTAATTCTTTTGGATGAAATTGGCAGAGGAACTAGTACTTATGATGGTGTTTCAATTGCTTGGGCTATTGCGGAGTTTTTGAATCATCATCCTACAAAACCTAAAACACTGTTTGCTACGCATTACCACGAGTTAAACGAGCTTGAAAAAAACAATCAGGGCATAAAGAACTACCACATAGAGATTAAAGAAGCTACCAATAAAATTATCTTCTTACGTAAATTAGCCCAGGGAGGAAGCGAACACAGTTTTGGTATTCATGTAGCTAAAATGGCAGGTGTGCCGCAATTAGTGGTTAACAGAGCAAATGTGATTTTGAAAGAACTAGAGGGACAGCGTGCGCAAACCGAGGAGAAAGTTGGCGCACCTAAAGTAAACCCGATACAATTATCTATGTTTCAATTAAACGACCCTGTACTCGACCAAATAAAAGAAGATCTATTGTTGTTAGATATTAATACCATATCTCCGGTTGAGGCACTGATGAAGTTGAATGAGATAAAGAAATTGCTTAAATAACTTCAAGCGGATATGGAGTTTAATTTGATTTATTTAAAATAAATGCCTTTTTATCAATGGGATTGAATAAGGAGCGTTATTTTTTACGAAAAATGTTTGCAGAATAGAAATTAGGCCTATATTTGCACCACATTAATCAGCGGTAACGTTGAACAAAAGCGAAAGTAGCTCAGCTGGTAGAGCGCAACCTTGCCAAGGTTGAGGTCGCGAGTTCGAACCTCGTCTTTCGCTCCAAAACATTCGGGTTTGAGTTATACTCAAACCCGGTTTTTTTGAAAAGTTCTTTACATGCCCGGGTGGTGGAATTGGTAGACACGCAGGACTTAAAATCCTGTATCCTTTAAAGATGTGCGGGTTCAAGTCCCGCCCCGGGTACTCTTTTTTAAGATAAACTTATTATCAAAATGAAAAAAATATTAGTATCTGCCCTTGTTATTACTTTATTAACCGCTTGTCACTACGGACAAGATGAAGCTAAGCAAACGCTTGAGCGCAATGAACTTTACAAATCAGAAAAAGCTGATTATTCAGTTAATAAAGCGGGTGAATATGGGAATCCAAATGAAACAGTAAAAACGTCTTTAGATACTTTAGCTACCGACACGTCTGCTGTAAAGTAATGTAACAATATTAACGATATCTAAAGCTACCTAAGGGTGGCTTTTTTTGTGCTTAAAATTGAGTTAATCACAACAAACAATAAATATTACAATTGCAAAATATTAACTTGGCTTTAGCCCAAGCTAAACTTGAGCAACTAATATACATTAATCAAACGCAAATTGAACCTGATTATCCCCCAACATTTTATTATTTTTACCAATAGCGTATGTATATAAACGAAGCAGATTTGGTTTTGATAGCACCTGTATCTGGAAGTATTTTAGACAATTATTTGGCTAAAGGCTTTTATCGTTACAGGCAAGTATTGTTCACTACCTTTTACATCGAATATCTTGGCACATTATATGATGTATTTTGGCTGCGCACAGATGTAACATCTGTTAAAGCAGGCAGTGCATTTAATAAGATTTTAAGGCAAAATAAGTCTTTTACATACACAATTACCCGTTTGCAAATAACACCCGAAATGGAGAATTTATTTGCCCTTTACCGCGAGTATGTTCCATTTGAACATGCACAATCAATTCATGACAATTTATATGGAGATAGTACAAATAACATTTTCGAATCTTATGTAATAAAAGTGTTTGATGGCAATATGCTAATAGCTTTTGGCTGTTTTGATAAGGGAGAAAAAAGCATTGCAGGAATATTAAATGCTTATCACCCAAACTACAAAAAATATAGCCTTGGTAAGTATTTAATTTTATTAAAGTTGAAATATTGTATTCAAAACAAAATAACCTATTACTATACAGGTTACATTGGCATAGGATTAAACTATTTTGATTACAAAGTTTTTCCAGATGAAAATGCCATACAGGTGCTATTACACGAACCTCCTACTTGGGTGCCATACAACAAACTCGGAAAATCAGGATTAGAGGGATTAGGTTTATTAGCGCACATATAGCAATGTAAACGAAACCCAAAATAGAACGAGCGTATAATTTAATTTTATTCTTTAATAAACTCGTAAGGCAGATAATCAATAAAATCAGCAGCCTTAACTGTTACGCTTTTTATCAGATTATTTACTATTGTAAAACTTAATGGTTCAATCCCACAAGTAATATCAGTGTAAGTGCATAAAAACCTATTATCGTTTATATAATCTAGCTTACCAATATTATTGGGATGATGCTCCATAAATAAATGTAATTTTCCTTTTATCAATTTAACTTCAACTTTGCCATATAACCCATTAGTATAATTACCGCAATATTCATCTAATTTTAAAGCTGGTTTGGTTTTCATGGCTATCGTATCTCTAATCAATTTTAAATGACTAGCTGAGGCTTGGTTTCCTTTTTGAGAATTAATGTAATACAACTCACTTATGTTTCTATAAGGCATACCCATATAAGCCTCTAAAATTTGTTTACACAAAGCATCATATAAACTGTTTGCATCTGAATTGGTGTAAACAATAACACCTAAATTTTCTTCGGGCATCAACTCTGTTTTGGTTACAAAACCATTGGCCCCTCCGCTATGCTCGATAACCCTGCGCCCATTATAATCATTCATTTGCCAACCAAGCGTGTATGTAGCAAAATGTTTATTTTTAAACAACTTACCATTAAAATCACTCACCACCATATTAGATTTGCGCATTTCGGCAATAACTTCAGTAGGAATAATTTGCTTACCATTTAGTTGTCCATAGTTTAGCTGTAGCAAAAGCCAATTTTTCATATCAGCCACACAAGAATTAATAGATGCACTTGCACCCATATTATCTATATTGGTTAAGGGTATTTTAATTATTTTACCATTAACCAAAGTGTGTGGCAAACAAGCATTGTTGTCGTTTACCATGCTTGCAAAATTTGATGTGGTTCTTTTCATGCCCATTGGTTTAAAAAAACGATGTAGCAAAAAATCATCCCATGTTGTATCTGTTACTGCCAATATAACTTCACCCGCAGTGATAAAACCAGCATTACTATAACCATATTTGTATCGAAAAGGATAAATAGGTCTTGTGCGGGCTAAACCTTCAACAATTTGTTTACGGGTAAGGTTACTTCCCCAGTTTAAAAAATCACCCTGAAAAGTTTGTGTACCCAAACGATGACATAATAAATCGCGCACTGTACAAAGTTGAGTCGCTGTTTCATCATATAACTTAAAGTATGGCAAATAGTTTGTCACCTTTTCATCAAGTGATAATCTTCTTTCACTATGTAACCAAGCAACAGCAGTTCCAGTGAAAGCCTTTGAATTACTTGCTATTTGAAACAGAGTATATTCGTCAACTTTACTTTCAGGTTTATCAAACTGTTTTACCCCGTAACCTTTCTCAATAACCACTTGTCCATCTTTAACAATAGCAATGGCTAAGCCAGGCACTTGCCAACGTTGCATTTCACGGTTTATAAAAATATCTAACGAGTCTTTAACAAACGAAGGTTGTGCATATGCTTGTAACGAAATAATAGAAGCAATAATGGTATAAAATATTTTTTTCATATTGGTAGAGGTAAAACTTAAAGCAGCAAATCAACTAAAATTATTGATAATGTGTTTACCTTCGCTGTAATATTAAACTGAATAATGCCCATACTAACTAATAAATTTGTCAACCATAAACTAAGCCCAGAAACCGAAATATTAATATTGGGAACTTTTACTCACGACCATCACCATTCAGGTGATTTTTTCTTTGGCAGGCCGCGTAATTTCTTGTGGCATTTATTGCCTATTTGCTTTGGAAGTCAACCTCTAAAAGATGCACCTTTA
>CANLLM010000030.1 GCA_947491825.1 Bacteroidota bacterium | reverse complement strand
ACCCTGATGATGAAAACACGAGATTAATTGCCTATTTGGCAAACGAAAAATGTTTGCGCACTGGTTATTTAAGCCTAACCAGAGGGGATGGCGGACAAAACTTAATTGGCCCCGAGCAAGGTATTGAATTAGGTGTAATACGCACACAAGAATTACTAGCAGCCCGCAGAATTGATGGTGGCGAACAATTTTTTACCCGCGCCTATGATTTTGGTTTCAGTAAATCGCCTGAAGAAACCTTACAAAAATGGAACAAGGATTCTGTTTTAAGTGACATGGTTTGGGTGATACGCAACTTTAGACCCGATATTATTATTACCCGTTTTGCAACTGATGGCAGCGGTGGACATGGACATCACACCGCTTCAGCTATTTTAGCCGAAGAAGCGTTTGATGCCGCAGGTGACCCTGCCCGATTCCCTGAGCAATTGCAGTATGTAGAAGTTTGGAAACCGCACAGGTTATTTTGGAATGTAAGTTCCCGATTTCAAAATCCCAATGCAAATATGAGTCCTTACATCAAGTTAGATGTTGGTGGATACAATCCGTTGTTAGGAAAAAGTTATGGTGAAATTGCAGCCGAAAGTCGCAGCATGCATAAGAGCCAAGGCTTTGGTAGCGCCAAACAACGTGGCGAATACTTTGAATACTTTAAACCCATTAAAGGCGACACTGCTAATTTGAAAGACATTTTTGATGATATTGATTTTACTTGGAAAAGGATGAAAGGTGGAAAAATAATTAGTAGTTTAATCAATGATTGTATCTCAGGGTTTAGTTTTCAAAGCACCAATTTAATCGCGAAAGATTTGTATCAAGTTATGGGTGCAATAATGAAAAATCCCAACTACAATAATCTTTTTCATTGGTATGAAACTGCTGAAAAAACTTTACTTGCCTGTGAGGGAGTATTTGTTGAAAATACAAGCTCTAAATATAATTTTAGTATTGGCGAAAATGTTCTGATTGAGAAAACATCTATTAGAAGAGCCAATAAGCTTAGCGGTGTATTTTTAAAGGATTCATTTAGTTACAAACCAAATAGTATTTCAGAGCTGTATTGGTTGAAAATACCAATAGAGAAGAATCTATTTAATGTAGAAAGAAAACAAGACTTGATGAAGAATAATATACCGCCTTACAGCATACTTCATCCAACAAAAATTTCATTCAACCAAATGAACTTTAGTATTTGGTGTTCTCAGTCTTACAAATGGGTTGACCCGGAAAAAGGTGAATTGTACCGACCTGTTGTGATTACACCTCCTTTAATGATTAATGTGATTGAAGATGTGGCTGTTTTTTCTGATAACAAATCGAAGAAAGTAAAAGTTATTTTAAAGGCAGGAAAAGACAGTGTGAGTGGTTACATAAAAGTAAGTAGTGAGACAAAATCTTGGGGAATTGTTAAAGGTTCAAACAATTCTAATTCCATTTTTAAGGAGGATTCTGTTTTTTTTAACTTAACAAAAAAGATTGATGAGCGAACTTTTGAGTTTGAAATCGAGCCATTCACCTATTCTAAAAATGAAAAACTCAAAATAGAAGCCTTTGTAAATGGCCAAACCTACACCAAAGGCATCAAAGAAATTAAGTACGATCATATTCCTGTTCAAACTTTATTCCCTGAAGCAGAAGTAAAACTGGTGAAGTTGGATTTAGTGAAAAAGAGTAAACGTATTGGTTATATCCCTGGTGCGGGCGATGAAGTGCAAGGTTGTTTAAATCAATTAGGCTATGAAGTGGTAACCTTAACCGATGATCAATTAGCAACTGAAAATCTGATCAATTACGATGCAATCATTACTGGTGTGCGCGCATATAACACCAACGAAAGGTTAACATCCTTTAAACAAAAACTGATGGATTATGTAGCTGCAGGTGGCAACTTAATTGTGCAATATAACACCAACAGTTGGGCTGGTCCGTTAAGCAGTGATATTGGTCCGTATAAGTTTAAAATTACCCGCAACCGAATTACCGATGAAGTAGCTAAAGTGAATTTTTTATTACCAAATCATCAAATATTTAACTCACCCAACAAAATAACTGAGAAAGATTTTGAAGATTGGATTCAAGAGCGCAGCATTTACCATGCAGGCGAATGGGATAGCAATTTTGTCGCACCTATTAGCATGACTGACCCTTATGAGATGACAATTGGTGGTGTATCGCCCAAAGGCAAACCCGACAATGGCGCTTTAATAATTGTAAAACATGGCAAAGGAAATTTTGTGTATACGGGTTTAGTATTCTTCCGCCAACTACCTGCGGGAATTCCGGGGGCTTATAGATTTATGGTGAATTTAATCGAATTAGGTAAGTAGAGGAAAGTGATGAGTGAATTTAACCACATCGAGTTTTAACCACAAAGGGCACTGAACAAGCACTAAGAACACAAAGGAATAACACGATAAAATCAAACAAGATAAATAGACTCCTTCATTAGTGAACCTTGTGAAAAAAATACTAGCCTAACAACAAGGGGCACTAGGGCGCAAGGTTCACAATAAAATTTTAAAAAACACCAACCCTATTGATTATGAAAACAAACATTTACTCTGAAAACGAGTTGTCAAAAATTGTTTTTGATGCCGCTTTAAAAGTTCATAAGACGCTGGGACCCGGACTACTTGAATCGGCTTACCAAGAGTGCCTTTACCATGAATTAAAAAAATCTGAATTACATGTTCAAAAAGAAAAAGCATTGCCTTTAATTTATGAGGAAGTAAAACTAGATTGCGGTTATCGATTAGATTTGATAGTTGAAGACAAACTTATTATCGAAGTAAAGTCAGTAGAGGCATTAACCGACATACATTTAGCGCAAGTTTTAACCTACCTAAAACTCTCTAAGTGTAAACTCGGCTTACTAATCAACTTCAATGTTTTACTAATAAAAGATGGAATAAAACGAGTAATTAATGGGAACTTAACCTAGTGTACTTAGTGAAAACTTTGTGCCCTTTGTGGTAAATATAACTCAACATTCATCACTAAATAAAATGAGCTTAATTGATTGGATTGTATTAATCGTAACCTTGATTGCCGTCATTGCATACGGGATATATAAAAGTACGCACGAAAAAAACTTAGACGGTTATTTTAAAGGCAACAACTCCATGAGTTGGTTTTTAATTTTAATTTCTATTATGGGCACACAAGCCAGTGCAATTACTTTTCTTTCGGCACCTGGGCAAGCCTATACCGATGGGATGCGTTTTGTACAATATTACTTTGGGCTTCCTTTAGCCATGGTGGTACTTTGTATTACGTTTGTACCCATTTACCATAAACTTAAAGTTTACACCGCATACGAATACCTGGAACAACGCTTTGATTTAAGAACACGTACACTTACTTCTATTTTATTTCTAGTATCCCGCGGACTATCAACTGGAATTAGTATTTACGCACCATCGATTATTTTATCTTCATTAATGGGATGGAACATTTACATTACCAATTTGGTTATGGGCGGTTTACTCATTATTTATACCATTACAGGAGGCGCAAAAGCAGTAGCTTATACCCAAATGCAACAGCTATTTATTGTATTTATAGGAATGTTTTTAGCAGGCTATATGGTGGTACATTTATTACCTGATGGTGTAGGTTTTACCGATGCGTTGCAAGTAGCTGGTAAAATGGGAAAGCTTAATATAATAGAAACAAAAATTGATGTAACAGACAGTTTATGGTGGAAAGACAAATACAATATTTGGAGTGGTGTAATTGGTGGTTTCTTTTTAGCACTCTCCTACTTTGGCACAGATCAAAGTCAGGTTGGGCGATACCTTACCGCAAAAGACATTAAAGAAAGCAGAATAGGCTTGTTAATGAATGGCTTAGTAAAAGTACCCATGCAATTTTTAATATTATTGATTGGTGCATTGGTATTTTCGTTTTACATGTTTTATGATGCGCCAATATTTTTTAATCAGGCTCAATTAAACAAGGCAAGTGCAAAAGCCGAATATACTTTACCTTTAGCAATCCACCAAGCCAAGCACGATTCGTTAAACGTAGTATCACAAAACCAAACCAAACAACTTGTTGAGGCGATTCATGACAACAACAACAAACAAACTACAATTGTTCAACACAAATTAGAAGAAACCCTAAAGCAAAAACAAGAAACAAGAAGCCAAACACTAAAGCTAATTAAACAAGCAGATAAAACTGCCGATGTAAACGACACCAACTACATTTTTTTATACTTTGTTACCAAAAATCTACCCAAAGGTTTAATTGGCTTATTGATTGCCGTAATATTTTTAGCCGCTTGGGGAAGCATTGCTGCTGCGCTAAACTCTTTGGCCTCATCAACTGTAATTGATGTATATAAACGATTATGGTATCCAAATAAAAGCGATGAGCATTACTACTCCGCTTCACGCTGGATAACTTTATTTTGGGGTTTATTTTGTATAGCAACAGCCATGTTTGCTTCGCAATTGGGCAGTTTAATTGAAGCTGTAAATATTTTAGGCAGTTTATTTTACGGCACCATGCTGGGTATTTTTGTGGTGGCATTTTATATGAAAAAGATAGGTGCAAGGGCCGTTTTCTATGCTGCTATTATTGCGGAATCGGGTGTGATTACTGTTTATATAGCAGACATAGTTTCATTTCTATGGTTAAACGTCATTGGGTGTTTGTTTGTCATGATATTTGCTCAAATTATTACTTGGTTTAAAACAGGTAATAATGTACCTGTAAACTTAACCAACATTTAAATAAAACGTAATAACAAGATTTGCATATTTAGGTTTAATCGCCTAAATAAATCAAAAAAGGCTGCCTCGTTAAACGAGACAGCCTTTTTGATATTAATAACCAATTATAGACTATTTCTTTTTGCCCGTACCTGCTGATTTCCAATCTTCTAAAGCTTTTTCAACTTGTGTTTTATACCAGAAACCTTCTAGGTTTTTATCACCTAATTCTTTTGATTTTAAAGCGTATACATAAGCATCTTTAGTCATGCCTTTTGCAGCTAAAATTTGTGCTTTAACCCAATTGTTAAACCAATGGCTTTGTAGTGTTAAACTTAAGTTTACATACTCTAATGCTTTGTTATAATCTTTTTGATCGAAGTAGTAACGAGCAGCATTGTTGTATTGTGCCCAAGTAGAACCTAAGGCTTTATCAATATTCTCTGCCGCTTGTTTGCTAGTAGATAAAACAACTCTAAATGAGATGCAAATTTTCTCCCACTCCATGATAACAGCGGTAGACTCTTCTGTAAAATCCTTGAAACTGTATTGCAAACGCTCACGGCTTTCTACGTTTCTAGGCATAACTACAAAACGAACTAAATCATTTTCTTGTTTGTATGAATCTTCAGAGGCATTTGCATCCTTATTGATAATTACCGTCCATGCTGCGCTGCTAGGAATCATAAAAATGCTGTAAGTGCCTTTGCTAATTATAGCACCTTCAACAGTAACATCTTTACTAAAAGTGATTTTTGTTGCTGCGTTTGCACCTGCTCTCCATACTTTTTCAAAAGGAACTAATTCGCCCCAAATATTACGCCCTTTAACTGCAGGACTGCTGTAATCAATAGTAATATCGGTTAAACCCACTTGTTGCATTACGCTTGCCTTAGGGCTTGGTTGAGGCAATTGCAATTGTGCATTTGCCATAGATAACTGAAGCGCCATGGCTCCTGCTAATAATAATTTCACTGTTTTATTCATATGTATTTAATTATTGTTTGATATATAACCTACTTAAGTATAAATGGTTTTATAAATTTGGTGTACGTCCGCCATCTACAGGTACATTAATACCCGTAATGTATGAGGCGTACTCGCTTGATAAAAATGCGATAGCGTATGCAATTTCTTGTGGCGTTGCAAATCTACCCATAGGTATTTCGTCTGTCATTTCTTTGCTTACCTCTTCCATGCTATGATTTTGTTTTGATGCCTTACTTTCAATAATCTGTTTTAAACGATCGGTTCCGGTAGCACCTGGTAATACATTATTTACTGTGATGCCATGTGGCGCTAACTCAAAGCTTAAAGTTTTCGCCCAATTGCCAACAGCTGCACGAATGGTATTAGATACTCCTAATCCTTTTAAAGGTGCTTTTACCGAAGTAGAAATAACATTGATAATACGGCCATAACCACTGGCACGCATGCCATCAACAACTGCTTGTGCCAATACTTGATTGCACAATAAATGGTTGGTAAAAGCCGCAGTATATTCATGTAATTCTGCCTCAATAGCCAAACCTGCAGGCGGGCCACCGGTATTGTTTACCAAAATGTGATACACTTTAGGTTGTTGCACTTTTTGCTGAATTTTTTCACGTAAGTCTTCAGGCTTACCAAAATCAGCTGCAATGTAATCATGCACTTGTCCTTTAGCGGTATCTAAGTCACGTATAATACGACTAAGAATACTTTCGTTCCTAGAAATCATGGTAACATTGGCACCCAACTTTGCCAATAACATGGCTGTTGCATTACCAATTCCTTTTGTTGCGCCACAAACAATGGCATTTTTTCCTGTTAAATCTATATTCATAAAATATTTTAATGCAGATTGGTAAAAAGCCTTTCTAACTTTTCTTTTTTTAATATTTTTTGCCCAGTTTGTCCACTTGCAACTAACCGATCACCTATTTTAGCTTCAAAAGTACAAATTACATGATTACCTTCCAGCCTTTCAAATGTAGCGTTAAAATTAACGGTATTGCCTATTAAAGCAGGACTATGATGATTAATATGAATAAATGTTCCAATCCCTTCTTCATCTGCTTCTATCATATCAATAACAAATAACCTACACACCCATTCGGCATCTCGGCCTAATGCAAATGTAGCATATACCGGATGAACCTGACCCGAATCAAATGTGGCAATATCAGCTTGCGCAACCGTTTTTGAGTATGTTTTTGTGTCTCCGTTGTGATATATATTTTTCATATCAAGTTAAATTCAAAATCCGAATAATTGAAATGCTGAAATAGCATCACTGAACTACGTTTAGCATTTCTAATTCTAAATTTTATTGCTTAAACAAATGCCTGCATCTCACTTAGCTTATGGTAAACTCCTTTTTGCGCTATTAAATCAGCATGTTTACCTGTTTCTATAATTTCACCTTGTTGCATCACCACTATCAAATCAGCATGTTGTATGGTACTTAGCCTGTGGGCTATAACAATACTCGTTCTGTTTTTCATTAAGTTTTGAATGGCATCTTGCACCAAACGTTCACTTTCGGTGTCTAAAGCAGAAGTTGCTTCATCTAAAATTAATATCGGAGGATTTTTAAGCACAGCGCGTGCAATGCTTAAGCGTTGACGTTGCCCTCCACTTAATCGGCCACCTCTGTCGCCAATACTGGTGTGGTATCCATTTTCCATTTTAACAATAAACTCGTGTGCATTGGCAATTTGTGCAGCCTCAATAACAGCTTCTTCACTTACGTTATGCATACCAAAAGCAATGTTATTAAACACGGTATCATTAAACAAAATACTTTCTTGTGTAACAATACCCATCATGCCATTTAAACTCGACAACTTAACATCGCGTATATCTACACCATCAATTAAAATAGACCCCTTAGTAACATCATAAAAGCGAGGTAACAAATCAGCCATGGTACTTTTTCCTGCACCACTCTGCCCTACCAAAGCCACCATTTTACCTTTAGGAATAGTTAAATTGAGGTTTTTTAACACCTCACGTTCGGCATATTTAAAACTTACATTTTGATAAATGATACCCCCTTTTAATTCGGCTAAATCAATGGCATTGGCTTTTTCGGTAATGGTAACCTCTGTTTCTAAAATAGTAAAAATACGTTCGCCACTGGCAATACCGCGTTGTATATTTGTAATAGCCGATGATATATTTTTTGCAGGCACCAATACTTGAGAGAACAAAACAATGTAGGTTATAAACTCACTTGCGTTTAATTCGCTTTGGTTATCAAGCACCAATTGTCCACCGTAAAGCAATACCCCAACTACCACACTTACTCCTAAAAACTCAGAGACGGGTGAAGCCAGCTCACGTTTATTCCACATGGATTTTAGTACCGTGCGATAAGCACCGTTTTGCACATCAAATTTTTGTTGCACGTATGGCTGCGCGTTAAAAGCTTTGATGATGCGCACGCCACTTATGGTCTCTTCTATAATACTTAAAATATTGCCTAATAATTCTTGTCCAGTTTTGGCCTGTTTGCGCAATTTGCGTGATATTGTTGTAATAATTAATCCCGAAACGGGTAATACGATAAGTGTAAACAAAGTAAGTTTCACACTCATAGTAAACAATAAAATAATGTACCCAATAATCATCAACGGCTCACGAAAAATTACCTGAACGGAGCTCACCACCGAGTTCTCAATTTCATTTACATCATTACTCAAGCTGCTCATCAAATCGCCTTTTCGTTGATCTTGAAAATAACCAACATGTAATTGAGTTATTTTACGAAATAAACCCTCTCTGATGTTTTTAACCACATAAGTACGCATGTTGGTTAACACACGTTGCGACCAATATTTAAAAACGTTTGCTAAAAAAACAGAAACTACAATTACCCCACAAACAAACTTTAATGCACCACTTTGTCCATAAAGCTTAAATATTTGATTGAAATAGTAGTTAAATATGATTTTGGCATAATCAACACTTACTGTAAACTCAGGTTTAATAAGCTCTTCGGTAACTTCTACCTTTTCAAAAATTACATTTAGTAAAGGTATAAGTAAGGTAAAGTTTAACAATCCAAATATAACGGCAAGCACAGCCAATACAGCATATTTGGGCACAAAGCGGCTGTATGGTTTGGCAAAAGCAAGTAATTTAAAATATATTTTCATCTCAATAAGGCCTGCAATTTAGCTTTTTTAGCGAATAAATAAGCCCCAAATGGCTATGTAAAATAGGTTTAAAAACCCGAATTATAAATACAAAGTGCATATAGTTTGCACTTATTGTTTACAAACATTTAACGAGTTTAGGCAATACATATCGCATAACTGAGCCTTTGCTTTGAAATTATTTGGTAATACCCCTTAATAAACGATTACAATATATTTGCCAATTAAAAATCTCAAATACTTTATTAAGCGTAAATGAACAAAACAAAAGCATCCTTTCAAACCTTATTAATTTGTACTATTGCATGAGCTGTAAAACAGCATGATTAAAGCAGGAAAATGAAATTTAAGAGCGGAAATAAAACTAAAAACATTGAGATAAAAGGTGCGCGTGTGCACAACCTTAAAAATATTGATGTTGAAATAAAAAGAAACAAACTTACTGTAGTTACGGGAGTTAGTGGAAGTGGCAAATCTAGTCTGGTATTTGATACCCTATATGCCGAAGGGCAGCGTAGATATGTAGAAAGTTTATCGGCCTATGCCAGACAGTTTTTGGGTAAAATGAATAAACCCGATGTTGACTATATTCACGGAATATCCCCTGCTATTGCCATTGAACAAAAAGTAAACACACGTAACCCAAGAAGTACCGTAGCCACTACAACAGAAATTTACGACTACCTAAAGTTACTTTTTGCACGTGTTGGTGTAACCATTTCGCCTATAAGCAATAATCCTGTTATTAGGCATACGGTTGAATTTGTGGTGAATGAAATTGAATCGCTACCGGAAAATACACGTGTATTGTTATTGGTTGATATCAAAGATTCAGGAACAGAATTAAAAAAGAAATTAGAAATTTACCTTCAAAATGGCTTCAGTCGTTTGTTGGTTGAACAAGAAACCATTTCTATTGAAGACTATTTAGCACAATTAAAACCCAAAGAAAAAAGTAACCCCAAAGTTTCTTTGTTAATAGATAGGTTTAGCGCAATAAAAGATGATGAAGAGAACCGTAACCGAATTGCCGATAGCTTGCAAACAGCATTTTACGAAGGATTAGGAGAATGTGAGATTGAAATTTGGAATGAGGACGGAAGCAAAATTTCAAGGCAATACAATAACCGTTTTGAGTTAGATGGTATAACGTTTGAAGAACCGAGTGTAAACTTTTTTAGCTTTAATAACCCTTATGGCGCATGCAAAACTTGTGAAGGTTTTGGAAGTGTAATTGGTATTGATGAAGATTTAGTTGCACCCGATAAAAGTTTAAGTATTTATGCCGATGCCATAGCACCTTGGAAAGGCGAAAAAATGAGTGAATGGAAAGCTCGTTTTGTAAAACTGAGCAGCAAAACAAAATTTCCAATTCATAAACCTTACCACGAATTAACCGCTGACCAACGTGAGTTTTTATGGCGTGGTGGAAATGGTTGGGAAGGGGTTGATGCGTTTTTTAAAGAGCTGGAAAAGCAAACTTATAAAATTCAGTACCGAGTTATGTTGGCACGTTACAGAGGTAAAACCGGCTGCCCAGATTGTAAAGGAACACGCTTACGTAAAGATGCGGGATATGTTAAATTAATAGATAAAACGATTAGCGACACCAAATTACAAAAGTGTTTAAGCGAGGTAATTTTGATGAGCATAGACCAAGCTACAGGTTATTTTAGCAAATTAAAATTTAGCGACCAACACCAAAAAATAGCGGATAGAATGTTGCGTGAAATCACCTCTCGCTTGTCATTTTTACAACACGTAGGCCTTGGTTATTTATCACTCAATCGCTTATCTAATAGCTTAAGCGGTGGCGAAAGTCAGCGTATAAATTTAGCTACCTCATTAGGCAGCAGCTTGGTTGGTTCTTTGTATATTTTAGATGAGCCAAGTATTGGATTACACAGCCGTGATACTGAAAAACTTATTGGTGTACTTACCAAATTGCGTGATATTGGAAATACCGTTGTTGTGGTTGAACACGACCAAGATATTATGGAAATGGCAGATGATGTGATAGACATTGGACCATTGGCAGGTATTCATGGTGGACATAAAGTAGCACAGGGTACGGTTGAAGAAATCAAGAAAGATGTAAATAGTTTAACTGGCAAATACTTAAGCAACGTAGAATCTGTTCCGCTACCTGAAAGACGAAGGAAATGGGACGATTTTGTGGAAGTAAAAGGTGCTCGTCAAAACAACTTACGAGGTATAGATGTAAAGTTTCCGTTGCACGTTCTAAGTGTGGTTACAGGTGTGAGTGGTAGTGGTAAAACAACCTTGGTAAAAAACATTTTGTTTCCTGCACTTCAAAAACAACTGGGCAACTATACAGGAGAAAAAACAGGTGCGTTTGATAGGCTTGAAGGAAACCTTAAATCAATTAAACACATAGAATTGGTTGATCAAAACCCCATTGGAAAATCATCACGATCAAACCCCATTACTTATATTAAAGCATATGATGCCATTAGAGATTTATATGCCAATTTAGCCATTAGCAAAGTCAGAGGATACAAACCCCAACATTTTAGTTTTAACGTTGATGGAGGCCGCTGCGAAACTTGTCAAGGCGAAGGAGAAGTAACCATTGAGATGCAGTTTATGGCCGACATCCATTTACCATGTGAAGAATGTAGCGGTGCCCGATTTAAGGAAGAGATTCTAGATTGTAAACACCACGGTAAGCATATTAGCGATGTGTTAAAGATGAGTATTGATGCAGCATTGGAGTTTTTTAAAGAAGATACTTCTATTTATAATAAAATAAAACCATTGCAAGATGTAGGTTTAGGATATGTACACTTGGGCCAAAGCAGCAATACGCTTAGTGGTGGTGAAGCGCAACGTGTAAAGTTGGCCAGCTTTTTAGGCAAAGGTAAATCGCAGGAACATGTTTTATTTATTTTTGATGAGCCAACAACAGGTTTGCATTTTAACGACATTAAGAAGTTGATGGATTCGTTTAATGCACTTGTAAACCACGGACACACCATTATTGTTATTGAACACAACATGGATATTATAAAATGTGCTGATTGGGTAATTGACCTTGGACCTGAAGCAGGGACTGATGGCGGAAACCTAGTATTTGAGGGCATTCCAGAAGATTTAGTAAAGGAAAAATATAGTTACACAGGTGCTTATTTAAAAGAGAAACTTAAATTATAATACCAATAAAAACGGCTGTTATAAATAAATATAACAGCCGTTTTACAGTTATTATTTTAGCTTAGCGCAGGATGCAAGTTGAAGTATTTACAAATGTGCCATCAATATACACATCAATGGTATAGTTACCAGCAGTTAAAATACGCTCATCTGTTTCAAAACTTACTTTAATGTCTTGTTTTTGTCCATTATAGCTCACTCTGTAAGATGCTGTAGCCGCTAGCTCTTCATTAGTTTCTGCAACATTAAACTTAGCCTTGCTGGCTCCTGCAAGCACTTTCCCTGTAGGCTCTTTTACCACTACGTATATCATTTTATCTCCAGGCTCAGCTACTTTATTATCCATAATAGTTAGGCTCACATCAATTTTATTGGTGCGTTTTGCTAAGCTGGTTTCTATAAATTTACCGTTGCCTTTCTTTTTAAATGAAGCCACTTTAACATACTCCGCTTTAAGTTGTGAAGCAGTTGCTACTTTACTCTGTAGACCCGTTTTCTCTTCGTTTAATTTAGTAATAGCTGCTGCTTTCTCTTCGTTTTCTTTTTTCAACTGACCATTTTCGGTAATCAATTGATCAATTTTTTCTAAGTATTGATCTTTTAATTTACGCAGTTCTTCTAACTCAGCTTTTAATTTCTTGTTCAACTTATCACCACTTTTTTCTGATGTAAGTAATTTTTTAATTTTAGCTTCTTGGGCTTCAATTTTACCATTCGCATCATCCAACAAAGAATCTAGATTAGATGCAATACCGCGGTAGCTCTCTAATTCAGCACCCGTAGAAACCAATTCTTTTTCTAATTCAACTTGCACGGTAACCAACGTATCAATCTTTGAATCGCGCACAGCAACATCATCTTGGTTGTTCTTATATTGAAACACATTACCAATTAAAGATAGCAGTAAAAGTGCTATTAATAAGTACTGTGTTGATTTGTTTTGCTTTTGATTTTCCATGTTGTTAGATTTATTATTTTTATCAAAAATAGTTTTTAACGTGTAGTTTAAAAACTGTTTACTAAAATTGTGGTATCAAATGAAATATTTTTTAATTGCAGGCGAAGCTTCAGGCGACTTACATGGAGCTAATTTAATGAAGGCCATTAAGCAAAAAGATCCCAAAGCAATATTTAACTATTGGGGTGGTGATTTGATGCAAAATGAGGCATCTGGACTATTAATGCATTACAAAAAAGTAAGCATCATGGGTTTTGTGGAAGTATTGCTAAACCTGAGGTTTATATTGGGAAATATCAATTTATGCAAGCAACAAATTGATACATTTAATCCAGATGTGGTGATACTGATTGATTATCCGGGTTTTAACTTACGCATAGCAGAATTTTGCAAATTAAAAGAGATAAAAACGGCCTATTACATTGCACCTAAAATCTGGGCTTGGAAAGAAAATAGAGGTAAGCGACTAGAAAAATTTGTTGATTTATTATTGCTCATTTTCACATTCGAAGTCTCTTATTTTAAGAAATGGAGCGTAAAAACCAAATATGTTGGCAATCCTTTGTTGGATGCCATTGCTAATCACAAACCCGATGAAGAATTTAAATTAATGCATGTTATTAATCAAAAACCAATTATTGCCTTATTACCTGGTAGCAGAAAACAAGAGATCAACCGCATTTTACCCATAATGATGCAAGTGATGAATCGTTTTCCAAACCATCAATTTATAATTGGCGGTGCACCCGGACTTGAGCCTGATTTTTACCAACCATTTTTAAACCAACAAGTTAAAGTTATATTTGGCAAAACCTACGATTTAATGATGCACGCAAGTGGTGCAATTGTTTGCAGTGGCACAGCCACACTAGAAACAGCCTTGTACAACGTACCGCAAGTATGTGGTTACGTGGCTAACCCTATTTCATACCATATTGCACGTATGCTGGTTAAAAACATCAAATACATATCGCTGGTAAATCTCTGCTTAAATAAGCCCGCTATTGTAGAATTAATTCAAAACGACTTTACAATTGATCAAGTTACAGATGAATTGAAAGCTGTATTACCAGGTGGCAATAAACACCTTAGTTTAATGCATGATTACCAAACCCTACGAACCAATTTGGGTGGCGAAGGAGCCAGCGAAAAAGCTGCTACTGCTATTATAGAGCTGAGTATACAATAAAAGCCGTTACACATTGTGCAACGGCTTTTAAATATTAGGCACTCGCGTACCAAATAGTTATTCTTCGATAACTACTACTCTATCTTTATTAGGAGAAACTACTTTTACAACAAGGTTGTTAAGCTTTAACATTTGTGTGCGTAATCTCGACACTGTTCTGTTCTTTTTTTCTTTTCTTTTGTATCTTGTAAATGCCATGACAGTATTTTTAGGTCTGCGAAAGTATAAATAGTTTTGATTGTATGCAAGTTTTATCAAAAAAAACACCATTTTTTTCTTACGATGCCAATTGTACAAACTATTTTAAGTCTCTATTGTAAATGAACACCATAAAATCCGTTATTTTATTATACCATTTAAATACCATTTATTTGCCCTTTAAAGGTAGCTTATCTCCTATTTATGATTAGTATTGTTACAGCCGTTCATAACCAGTTGGAAATGAATCAGATTTTCCTAGAAAACCTGCGAAAACACACTGTAAACCCATTTGAGTTAATTATAATAGATAATAATTCAACAGATGGTACACGTGCGTTTTTTGAAAAAGAAGGTGCTGTGGTAATTGCCAATAACGCTAATTACAGCTATCCATACACACAAAACCAAGGGATTAAAGTAGCCCAATACAACTTATTTGCCTTTTTAAACAACGATATTATTGTTTGCCCGCAGTGGGATCAAAAAATAATGGAAAGTATGCAAGTAAATGGCTTAGATCTAATTACTGTTTGTGGTATAGAGCGTATTGAAACCCCCGAACTTACCAAAAAGTTAGGTCGTAAATGGAAACGTATAAAAAATATTTTAAAACAATTTGGCTTAAATAAGTTTAACCTAAACCTTATGCATAAACTGATGTATGGTAACTGGGAAAACTTTAACCAAAAGCGCGAGGATATTTTTAAAAACAAAGTGGTTGAAGGTTTTGTAGGTAACTCGGTAATTTTTAACCGCACTGCTTTAGAAAAAATTGGCCCATGGGATGAGCGTATACAAGGTGCCGATTTTGATATTTATATGCGCAGTAAAAAACGAAACTTAGAATTTGGTGATATTAAACCATGCCACATAGCATTAAATGTGTTTAACCACCATTACATACGCATCACCGCAAAATCCAATCCACCTGTTTTTGCTGATGCCGCAAACATGATTGCATTAGAAGAAAAATGGAGTGACGCAGATAGAATGTTGTTGCTTAAAGATAATGTTACAACCTAGTTAGTTATAAAAAAACTATTCCATTCTATGAGATGATACTTGAAAGCTTGCTGCACTTTTAAAATTTACTGCCATCGGCAGTGGTAATTCTTCTTACCAAAAACAGCGTTATAATAGCCGCTGCTACACTCATCAACCCAACCCAATTATAATACAACATTTCGCCATTGGTTTGTTTAACCACCAACAAACCTGCAATGTAAGCCGCTAAACCTGCACTGAGCTGTTGCATGCTTGAAACAATACTCATAAAACTCCCGCGATTTTGGGGTTCCACAGTAGCCGTTACCATTGCTTGAGCAGGAATAAACCTTCCGCTACTTACTGCAAAAAATACAGATGTTGCAATTAAAGTAATCCAAATATCTACACGTGGCATATTGGTAATAAATAGTACTGGTATGATTGAAATACTTACAAAAATAGTAAACACTTTTAGCTTTCCTATTCTATCGGCTAGCTTACCAATTAGTGGTGATGTAATGATGGTACTCAACCCGCCAAAAAAGTAAATTTGCTCCAATTGCCCTTCGGTAAAACCAACATTACTAACCATGTAAGGACTTAAAAAAGGAATGATACTAAAGTGGCCAAACATCACCACCATCATTAAGGTAATGGCTTTTCGTTGATTTGAACTTGATGTGATATTTTTAATTACTTGCAGTACCTGAACTTGTTTTCCTGCTCGGGTATGTGTGCTTAAATTAGGGACGAATTTAAAAATGAAAAACTGTACGGGAAGAGCCAAAAATGCAAGCACTAAAAATGGTGTATTCCAACCAAATTGGTTGGCTATGCGCAAACCAAACGGCACACCCAATACACTCGCTATAGAAAATGCCGCCATAACAAATCCCATTGCCTGACCCCTGCGATCAAATGGAATCACATCGCCAACAATGGCCAAAATTACTGCACCTAACACACCACCAAACAACCCTGTAAAAATGCGGGCAATCATCAATAATTCGTAGGTATTGGCCAAGCCACATAAAAGAGTACCAACTAAAAAACCTGCATACAACACTTGTAAAAACCGTTTTCTATCAAACTTATCAATAAAAAAAGCAGTACAAAAACCTGAGAATCCTGCACTAAAAGTATAACTCGAAACCACTAAGCCAAACTGTTGCGTGTTGATGTTGAAAATACGCATAAGCTGCGGACCAAGAGGCATCATGATCATAAAATCCATGATATTGGTAAAGTTTATGGCCGCTAAGGTTAGTAATAAGAGTCTTTCTTTGTTATTCATCCCTGCAAATAACGGCATTTAAAATCGCCACATCCACCAATAAAATCTAATTCGTAAAATTTAATCTCTAATTAGGGTAATGGTTCCGTGGTATGTTTGTTCTTGGGATTCGGTGATGAGTTTGTAATTAAACACCACAAAGTAAGTCCCTTCTGGGCATTTCAATCCATCGTTTTTATCCTTACCATCCCAATTTATACCATCGTTAAATACCCCATCTGTAAACCCTTCAAACACCATGGTGCCCCAACGGTTGTAAATGTAAAGTTCATATTTGTCCCAACCATCTATGTCAATATCAAAAGCATCATTACGCCCATCGGTATTATCTGGAGTAAACACATTAGGTATCTTAACTGAACTTCGTATGGGTATAATTTTACAAACAGAATCCATACAATCTTTTGCATCAAATGCCATTAAGCAAACTGTATAACTCTCCATGGTTTCGCCATAATGATGGGTTGGGTTGATGCTGTTGCTTGTATTTTGTCCTGAACTTGGCTGACCAAAATTCCAAACATACCTAACCGCACCCTGCGATAAATTAGTAAAAGGTATATTGGGATAGTTTTTAAGTTTAAATGTAAAATCGGCCAAAGGGCTTAACACCGTGATGTCTTTTTCTATTCCAACCACACATTGATTTTTTTGCATGATGATTGGATCAATCCTTATTTTATATTTTCCAGAACTATCGTATGTATAGGTATAATCTGTATTTAAAGGCCATTGCATGGGCATATTACTGATGCCCCAAAACCAATTGGCTTGTATGTTGTGTTGGGTACCAAAAGATTTGGCAACAAAAGGCACATCAATACAAACCGTATCCTCAACCGTTAATTTAAGGGTATCAATTGGCAGCGCGATTATTGTTCGTGGGTGAAACGCATTTGGATTATCCAAGAAAGGAAATCGAGATGTACAGTTTTTGGTTTCGTTGGTAGTGGTATTGGTAATGCTGTCTTCGCCCAATAAATCTATTTTATAAGTTCCAGGTTGGGTGTAGATAAAGGTAATGTCTGAATCACTTTTGGTTGAGTAAATTGCACCTGCTTGGTTGTTAAAATACCAAATAAAATTATTGAGGGGTTGACCCGTTTGATTGCGCAGTTTTACAGTAAATGGAATACAACCAAAAGTATCTTCTACAATAACAAAGCTTGGGGTTGGCCCAACAATGTTTATGGTTACCGTTGTGGTATCATAACAGCCATCAACCGACTCGGAATATAGTTTGGCTGTATACTTTCCATTTTGGTTATAATACACCCCAGGCTGTTTAAGTTTGCTTGTTCCCTTTCCAGTATCAAACTCCCAAAACCTGCCAATAATAAGAGATGGTATGGGTATACTATCACCACGCATACCGTATGATTCGTCACTGAAAGTAACTACAGTTGGTGCACAATAAAAAGTATCGCTACTTAGCTTGGCCAAGGCACGTATTCCATTAACCGAAACCCTATATTTAAATCCTTGAATGGTATCAAAACATGCAACCAAACTACTGTCTTTGTATGCCATTTTAATAAAATACACACCAACCTTAGTGTACTTGTGATTAATGGCTTCGGATCCTAAATACCAAATATCGCTATCACCAAAGTTCCAGTAAATGCGCTCCATGTTGGCATTTCGTCTTAAAGTATCGTTCCAGTAATCTAAAATAGGACTATTTACATACCTTATTTTTGCATCAAAAGCTGCGAAGGAATTTACACATATTTCAGGTTTAACAATACTTAAACTTGCAATGTTACCAACCACAAAAGGTATTAAATTTTCACTAGTACAACTATCTTTTGTTAAGAACTTAAACTTTGCATTGTAGGTGCCATTTTTAGCATAAACATAATCAATTGACTTAAGCACTGTATCTCCAATGCCACTAAAAATATAGGTATTTGGTGGTGTTCCATCTCCAAAGTCGTAAGTAAACGATAGCAAATCTTTACGAATAGAATCTACTGTATAAAATGTAACCTGATGTGGTGCACAAATATCAGTATCAAATACTCTTTTCATTAAAATAGATTGATAGGCTTTGTTAACAGGATAACTGTAGTAAGCAGTATCATAACACTCCCCATTTTTAACAATTATCCCTAAAACCGCAATAGTATCTTTACTGCATATGTCGGTTAACTGAATATCTTGTCTGCTTAATCCAAGCGGATACTCCGCAATTTTATTCCACAATGCAAATGGACATGAAGTATCTTTCATGAGCCATACACTTTGAGGGCCACATATTGGTTCTATTCGGGGAAATTGAACTTCGTATTTTTCTAAAGTACATTTATTAAATAATATTTCTACTCTTGGCATTGGTGGAAAAACGGTAGAGTCCCAGCCTGCCTTTGGCAAAGCCAACCTTAAATATTTGTAAATGGTGTCAACGCAACCAATTAAAGTATCGTTTACAATTAGACTTACTTCGTAACACCTTTTATTGGGAAACTGGTAATGGTGTTTTACCATCACGGAATCGGAACTATAACGGCAATTTTGATTAACGTTTAAGCCAAGTTTTGTATTTGTTGTGCAAGATGGTGCATACCCATCATCAAAATCCCATAAATAAGTGAGGTTACTGTTGGCGTAATAACAATTCCCATCCTTAAATGCCAATCTTACCGTATCAGCAGAATTACATTGAATATGTCTTTGAACTTCAGTGGTTGTATCTTCTACAATAGCTCTTGGGCCATATACAGTTACAGTGGTATCAGCTAAAAATGAGCAACCATTATGATTAAACCTCAATATAACATAATAAACACCACAAGATGGCATCTTAATGTAGTTGATTTCTTTGCCAGAACTATCAATTTGATAATAGTCTTCAGGCTTTATAATCGACCACGCAAATGCCAACCTATCTTCTACTTTCGTTTTATTATCGAAGGCAAACTCATTAGAATTATAACACTGTTTGTTAATTGGTTTTATGTGAATGATTGGGTCAGGAATAAAGGTGCGCACAAAACTTATTTTATCGGTAGTATCCTTGCAACCATTTTTATCTTTTATAATTAATTGCGGATAAAAAAGAGTGTCGCCAAAGTAGGTGTAAGAGAATTTTTTATACGCAGTATCATTGTTTCGGGTTTGAATTTGTCCATCCCCAAAAATCCAGGTGGATTGCAAACCAATTGTATCTACAAGACTCGAATTTCTGAACGCTACAACGGTTTGTCCGCATCGTTGTTCTTCTTCAAAAGTCATATCGGCAACAATCCGAGGATGCACTACAACCGTATCTAACACTTGAGAAACACAACCATTGGTATCTTCTACTTCAAGCACAACCAAGTAATTATTTCCATTTATATCGTTATAACTGTGCGAAAGTTGATTGTTAAAAGGAGCATTGTTATTTACAAATGCCCCATCACCATAAATCATGGTTCTTCTCTTTATTGGCGCATTACTGGCTCCAGGATTTGATAAATCGTTAAATACAAACCTATTTTGATTAAAGCACTGTGTATCGTTTGGGGTGATGGCATAGTTTGCTATGGGTTTGGTAAAAACCCTTATTTGTATTGGTAGGGCATCACAAAATGTACCGCCAACTTTATAAACCCTTAAATTAACTGTATAGTTTCCAGCTTGGGGATACTGGTATGTAGGTGTTGATTGGTTGCTGGTACTATTATCGCCAAAGCTCCATAAATATGCCGAATCAGTTGCTGATAAAGGTGAACGACTAAAAGTAATGGTTGAGCCTACACAAATTTTTTGTGCATTAGGTATGATGTTACATGGTTGTGCTTTTAATGCCCAATCACATGTATAAAAAAACAATAACACTAAACCATAGTATTTCACAGATCGTAATTTACGCAATACAATTCTAAATTAATTATTAATAATTGTAGACATTCTTATTTAAGTATAGTATCTGTATCTTTGCATAAATGAGCAAATCAGTAGCATTTTATACATTAGGCTGTAAATTGAACTTTTCCGAGACCTCAACCATTGGCAGGCAATTAACCAACGAGGGATTTAAAAAGGTACAATTTGAAGCAGGTGCAGACGTTTATGTAATAAACACCTGCTCTGTAACCGATAACGCAGATAAAAAATGTAAAAAAATAGTAAACGAAGCTTTACGGCATAACCCCAATGCATTTGTTGCCATTATTGGTTGTTACGCTCAATTAAAACCTAAGGAAATTGCACGCATACCGGGTGTAGATTTGGTATTGGGTGCTGCAGAAAAATTTAATATCAACGAATATTTAACCAATACAACGAAAAAAGAAGTTACAGAAATTAAAGACGGTAAAATAAAAGAGGTGTTGGATTACCATAGCTCCTACTCTATAGGCGACCGTACGCGTACCTTTTTAAAAGTACAAGATGGTTGCGATTATTTTTGCTCTTTTTGTACCATTCCTTTGGCACGGGGTGCAAGCCGCAGTGATACCATTTCCAATGTGGTTAAACAGGCCGAAGAAATTGTGGCAAGCGGTATAAAAGAAATTGTAATTACGGGCGTAAACACGGGCGATTTTGGAGCCAATACAGGGGAGAATTTTTATCAATTATTGCAGGCTTTAGAAAAAGTAGAAGGATTAAAACGTTTACGTGTATCCTCCATCGAACCAAATTTATTAACTGATGAGGTGATTGAGCTTGCTGCAAAATCGAGAGTAATTGTTCCGCATTTTCATATACCCTTACAAAGTGGTAGCGATGAAATTTTAAAGAGCATGCGTAGAAAATACCTCACCGATTTGTATACCAGCAGGGTACAAAAAATAAAATCGTTAATACCACATTGTTGTATTGGGGTTGATGTGATAGTGGGCTACCCAGGCGAAACAGAAGAACATTTTTTAGAAACCTACAACTACTTAAACCAACTTGATATTTCGTACTTACACGTATTTACCTACAGTGAACGTGTAAATACCACAGCCAATAAATTACCTGGTAAAATATACCCGCACATACGTGCCGATAGAAGCAAAATGTTACATATTTTAAGTGATAAAAAACGTAGGTATTTTTACGAGCAACACATTGGTAACACCTACCCGGTGCTTTGGGAGGCAGAAAATGATGCCAATGTAATGTATGGTTTTACCAGCAACTACATTAAGGTAAAAACCACTTACGACCCCATGCTGGTAAACGAAATTATGAACGTAGAAATTACAGGAATTGATACTGATATGCTAGCTACTTGCAAGGTTGAATTTGGAGTGATGGTATAAAAATGCCATTGTAAAAAAAGCTTTATAAATACTTTGTTTAAAACGGTAACCTTACTGTTAAACTGTAAATACTTTCCTCTAATTTTGGGTGACTAATTAAATCGAACGACCAATTAAATGGACCCATAACCTCTGTTGTAAAGCCAATTTTGAAAGCTTCAGGGGCATTAAACATTTGCTCGTTGCTAGGAATTAACAAACCAGCTTGAATTCCTAACCAATAAGCAGTTTTGCTCTTAAATGGTAATGTATTAACCAAAAACCTACACTCCAAATTCGCCATTCCATTAATGCTTGTAATTTCTCCATTCGTTCGTTCTATCATCGGGAAACCCTCGAATAGAAATCCAACACGGTACTTTCCAATCCCATATTTATTGTTAAATCTTAAATCAAATTGTGAACCAAGCACTGGACTTAATGTATTTCCAAACAGCGTGACACCTATTATTGGCACAAACTTAACTAAGAAAGACTTAGCCCCAGCCCTTTTTATCTCTCTCACGTGATTGCTATCAGTTGCTACCTCTACCTTGTAATAATTTTGAATTAACTTCTTACTTTTAGTTGCTTCAACTATGGCTTCATTCAAGCTCACCTCCCCTAATTGTGACAATAAACTATCGGGGTGATTCATAAATACCATCATGCGCAAACCTGTATTCAAGTTATAAATGGTATAGTTGTATTTGGGTAAATCCAATTTTAGCCTTAAAATTTCAAAAGGTACATCTACCCTTTTTTCGCTGTATTCAGCCGCCTCCGCTTTAATACGTCTTTTATTTTCATCTTGCACAAAATAGTGTACTTCAAGCGCTGATGAACTAATTGAACGCTCACTAAACGCCTTACTAATATCATTTAAAAATACTGTTTTTAAACGATCGGCTGTTGGGCCATAATCTTTTAGTTTTTTAAGTGTATTACCAACAATTAATACTTTATTATTTTGCTTTAAAAGAACAACAATAGTATCTCCTACCTCAGAATAGTCGCCAATTGGACCAGTTACAGTTACCTGAGAAGTTGCATGCACAGGAAAGAAAAAAATTGGCATGGCAACTACAAATGCAAGAAACAAAAGTTTTTTCATTGTAATTATGATTAAATATTTAAATCATGTGTTTGTTTAAAATTCTGTTTTAAATCCAATAACAGAAGTAAATTCAGTGTGGTTATTTACTTGAAAATTGTTTCCTGCACCCACCTTAAATTTAAACTTATGGGCCTTTACCAACATATCGGTTGGAGTTGTTTGAGACAATATTGGTGTGGTAAAATCTACCTCTTCAAATCTTTTTGTAATTACTACCACTTGTTCTTTAGAGGCGTAATCAACTGTTGGTTGTACTTCTTTGCTATTGGGTTGTATAACTTCTATTACTGTTGTTTTAACCAAATTGTTTTCAATCAAGGCTGATGCTTTATTTACATCTGTATTTTTTATTTTTTGGCTTGATGTTACAACTGCTTTTCCAATTGTTACTTGATGCATTGGTTCAACATTAGGCGAAGCAACACTATCATTGGGTGGAACTACTTTTACAGATGATGCCATTGGTTTAGTTGGCTTTTTAATGATCAACAAACCACTACCGCCTATCAACAAAAGAATAGCCGCAACAGCACTTACTCGTTGTAAGTAATATAATACCGTTTTTTTATTTTGCTTAGGTTTTAAACCAGCTTGCAATAACTCCCACTTGCTGTTTAAGTTTGGTCTGTAGCCTTCGGGCAAGTCATTTACCGAGTTTATTTTATCCTGTATAATTATATCACTACGCATTTCCATAACCATACTTTCTTTGGGTAATCACTTGTTGTAATTTTGCCTTAGCTTTTAATAACTGTGTTTTACTTGTACTCTCGCTTATGCCAAGTGTTTTGGCAATTTCCTGATGGCTGTATCCTTCAACCACAAACATGTTTAACACCGTGCGGTAGCCTGTAGGTAACAATACAATGGCATCGAACAAATAATTGGCTTCTATTTGTTGTAAGGCGTCATCATCAAAACTTACTTCAGGTATTTGATCTAATGCTACCATGTTAAAGTTGTTTTGTTTGCGCAAAGCCATCAGGGCTTCATTCACCATAATTCGCTTTAACCAATACACAAAGCTATCCGCTCCTTGGTATTCAAAAAGCTCCATTTGTTGAAACGCTTTTAAAAACCCTTTCATCACACAATCTTCAGCTTCATCGGTTCGCACAATGTAACGCAAACACACCCTGAACATCTTACTAAATAAACCATCAAATACCATTTTTTGAACGGTAGAGTCGCCTTGTTTAAGTTGCTTGATGTATTTTTTGTTAATCTGCATTGCCGTGTATACTGCCATAATGTAATTATGACATTAAAAGTTGCCTGAGTATTAAATTATTTCATAAATAATTAATAATCAGCACAAATAAAAGTATTTTAAAAACAACCGAAAAGCCTAAAAGTGAAAAATCGGATAATACATAATTAGGATTGATGCTTAAGAATATCGCAGATATGATGTTTATGAATGCATCAACAATAAAAAAAAGGGATGATTTTTAAAACCATCCCCTTTAACTTAAAATCCTAATACCTTCATCATTTGCTCCGCGTTTTGCTCTTGGGCAAACACCTTAACGTCCATTGTGCCGTCTTCTTTCTTATCTATAATTAAATGTTTTGGCGCTGGTATTAAACAATGTTGTATACCTCCGTATCCACCTAAACTTTCTTGGTATGCTCCAGTATGAAAGAAACCCATGTACAAGGGTTCATCTTTTTGTAACCTTGGCATAAATACTTGGTTGGTATGGGTATCGCTGTTGTAAAAATCCTGACTATCGCAAGTTAAGCCTCCAAGGTTGATACGTTTAAATTCTTCATCCCATTGGTTAATGGCCAACAGAATAAACTTTTGTCCAATGCCCCATGTATCTGGCAAAGTAGTAATAAAAGAGCTGTCTATCATGTACCAAGACTCTTTATCGTTTTGTTGTTTCTCGCCAATAATGCTGTATATCGCACCACCACTTTCACCAACAGTAAATGAACCAAACTCTGTTATTATATTAGGTGCAGTTATATTACGGCTATCGCAAATGGTTTTAATATAATACACAATTTGGTCTATCATGTATGGGTAATCATGCTCAACACCCAACGAGGTATATATAGGCATCCCACCTCCAATGTCTAATGTATCTAAATCACCGCAAATTTCTTTTAAATCGCAATACACATTAACCAAACGTGTAAGTTCACTCCAGTAATAAGTAGTATCTTTAATACCACTATTTACAAAGAAGTGAAGCATTTTAAGTTTAAACTTTGGATTTTCTTTTATTTTAGTTAAGTATAAATCGTTTACTAATTTATGGCTTGTGCCCAAGCGCGAAGTGTATACCAAATAACCTGGTTCTTCTTCCGTGGCAATTCTAATACCTAAGTTCATGGACACTTCGGCATAGGTATCAATCAATTCAAACTCCGCAGGATTATCCAAAACACACACTAAATTTTCGAAACCATTTTTGGCAAATTCAGCCATTTTTTTGGCGTAAACATCCGTTTTGTAACCGTTGCAAACAATAAACCTATCCTTTGCAAATTTACCATCAGCATGTAATTTGGCCAAAAGGTCTAAATCAAAAGCCGATGAAGTTTCAATGTCAGCACCATTTTTAAGTACTTCATCAATAATAAAACTAAAGTGGGAGCTTTTGGTACAGTAGCAGTAATTGTATGATCCGGGGTAGTTGTATTTGGTAATGGCTTGGTTGAAAAGCAATCGGGATTTATTGATTTGCGATCCAATTTTGGGTAAATAGGTAAATTTAAAAGGAGTACCATATTGATTAATAAGCTCCATTAAATCAACACCATGAAAATAAAGCTGGTTATTTTTAACCTCAAAACCATGTCGTGGGAAATAGAATGTTTGGTTAATTAAGTCGATGTACTTGTTTTTAATACCTGTTGACAACCCCGTAATAATTAAATTGTTAGAAAATCATTTTGCAGTTGCAATGTTATAAAAACGTTGGGGATTATTTTATGATTTTTTTTAAGGTATTGCTAATTCAGTAAAATACTAATTAAGCACCCACATGGATCACTTCATCGGCAAAATCGTATTCAAAGGTTTGGTTTGATGCAATAACTACCAATTTGTTTTTACGGTGCTTTTGCATCATTTGTCTGTACCACTCAATACCTTTGGCATCAAGGTTTGTGCAAGGTTCATCAAAAAACAAGATTGGCGAATTAGCATAAAAAGCTTGAGCTAATTTTACGCGTTGTTTCATTCCACTACTAAAGTATTTTACCTTTTTATCTCGGCTTTCGATTAACCCAATTTCCGCAATAATACCATCAATGGTAGACCCCCTTTCAAGTGTTTTAAAATTAAAGTGGAAGTTAAGTTGCTCTGTCAAAGTAAGCTCTTCGGGTAAATCTAAATAAGGTGCAACATAAGAAGTTTGCTGATGTATTTCCTGAACTGAAATGACCACTTCAGTTTGTGTATTGGTTAGCACAATATTGCCTTTTGAGGCAGTTTGGTATCCATAAATAATTTGCAACAAGGTTGATTTACCGCTACCGTTGTTGCCAGTAAGTGCATAAGTATTGCCTAGCGTTAATAAAGCAGAAACGTTTTGAAAAAGCCACTGCCTCCCAAAACGTTTCCCTACTTGTTGCAATACTATTTGCAGCATATTATGGCTTACGCAATTGAAAACCTTTCATCACACCACGTTCCGAATCGCCAATAAAACTTAAGATTTCATCCCTTTCGCTGGTTGCCGACATTTGTGTTTCAACCACTTTTACTGCTTTGCTAATATTGGTGTTATGTACAAAAAGCACACGGTAAATATCTTGTATTTCGTTTATTTTTTCATTGGTAAAGCCACTTCTGCGCAGGCCTACAGAGTTAATCCCCTCATAGGATAAAGGATAGCGACCAGCTTTAACAAAAGGCGGAACATCTTTAGTAATCATGCTACCACCTTCAATCATTACATGACGGCCAATATTAACAAACTGGTGTATGGCACATAAACCTCCAATGCGTGCGTTATCATCGATAGTAACATGCCCGGCTACTTGCACCCCATTGGCAATAATTACATTATCGCCCACCATACAATCGTGTGCCAAATGAACGTAGGCCATTAAAAGGCAATTTTTACCTACCTGTGTTTTCATCTTATCAACTGTACCACGGTTAATGGTAACTGCTTCGCGAATCGTGGTATTATCGCCAATAATTACTTCGGTTTCCTCACCATTAAATTTTAAATCTTGAGGAACTGCACCCAATACGGCACCTGGAAAAACTTTGCAGTTCTTTCCAATTTTGGTATTGGGGAATATAGTAACATTTGGGCCTATCCAAGATCCTTCTCCAATGGTTACGTTTTTGTGTATTACCGTAAATGGTTCAACCACCACATTAGCCGCTATCTTGGCCTGAGGATCAATATATGCTAAAGTTTGAATCATTAGTTATTATCGTTTTTGCTTAATGCTAATCCGTATTAATTAAATTATTTTTTTTGCCACCTGAGCCATTAGTTCAGCTTCGCAAACTAACTTTTCGCCCACATAGGCATGTGCTTTCATTACACAAACTCCCCTGCGAATTGGCGCAATCATATCAAGTTTTAAAACCAAGGTATCACCAGGCAATACTTTTTCCTTAAACTTGGCATTATCTATTTTCATAAAATAGGTATTGTAGTTTTCGGGGTCTTCAACCTGCGATAAAATCATTACCCCACCCGCTTGCGCCATGGCCTCAATAATCAAGACACCTGGCATAACTGGGTTATCAGGGAAATGTCCTGGAAAAAAGGGTTCATTGATGGTTACATTCTTAACAGCCACAATGTAATTTTTCCCCATGTCAATAATCTTATCAACCAACAAAAAAGGGTATTTATGTGGTAAAAAACGAGAAATGTCGTTGATATTATAAATAGGTTCTTTGTTGGGATTGTACTTAGGTATATTGTTGGTTGAGCGCGTTTTTTTGATTAATGCTTTGATGCGTTTACCAAACTCTACATTGGCAGCATGGCCTGGGCGAGCCGCCATTATTTGTGCTTTTATTGGAGTTCCAATTAGGGCTAAATCGCCAATTAAATCCAATAATTTATGTCTTGCAGGTTCGTTATGGAAGCGCAACTCTACATTGTTTAAAATACCCTCTTTACGCACCTCTACTTTGGGTTTGTTAAACAACTTAGCCAAATGGTCCATTTCTTCATCTTCAATTACACGGTCTACAATTACAATGGCATTGTTTAAATCGCCACCTTGTATTAAACCATGTTTTAACAACATTTCAAGTTCGTGTAAAAAGCAAAATGTGCGGCAACTTGCTATATCAGTTTCAAACTCTTTAAGGCTGGTAACAGATGCATGTTGGC
>CANLLM010000029.1 GCA_947491825.1 Bacteroidota bacterium | reverse complement strand
CTCCCTAATAACTCAGTTACACTTGATGGAAGTGCTTCTACAGATCCTGACAACGACATTAGTGATTATTTATGGACAAGAATTAAAGGCACAGGCAACCCAACATATACTTCTCCAGCAAACGCTATAACAGATGTCACTAAGTTAAATGCGGGGAGTCATGTTTTTGAACTTAGGGTTACAGATGCTACCGGTCTTATTGACAGAGACACTGTTTTGGTTCAGGTAAATGAAGCGCCTGGCGTTCCGCCCATAGCTAATGCAGGCAGCAATCAAAACATACCTTACGATTTAACAAAGTGCAGTACCAGCCCGGAAATTATTACGCTAAATGGATCCGAATCTCATGATCCGGATGGCACCCTAACAAAATACCATTGGCAAACTATTTTTCCAATTAATGCTGGTATCTCAATCACTAATCCAAACAAAGCACAAGCATCCGTTACTGGACTTTTAGCAGGGAAATATATTTTCGAACTGAGTGTAACAGACAATGATGGGAATGTAAAAAAAGACACTACACAATTAAATATTATTGCAACTAATAGGCAACTCATACAAGCAAGGCTAACCCCTGTTGGATCACTTTCTGAAAAAAGAAAAGTATCTGGCGTTGCTTTTTTAGGCAATAAAATATTTTTAGCTGGAGGAAGATATCCACCTGCTGGACCTGGACCCAACTTTACGTCGAGAGTAGATATTTACGATATTGCAACAAAAGATTGGTCTACTTCAGAACTTAGTCAAAAAAAATGGGGTGTTGCAGCAGCAGTTGCTGGTAACAAAGTATTTTTTGGTGGAGGTACAGCACTGCAGGGCAATGCATCTGCAACTACAAGGGTAGATATATATGATATTGTAGATCAAAAATGGTCAACTACAGAGCTACCTAAAGCTGGACAATACACAGCCATTGCCCAGGGTAATAAAGTTTTATTTGCTGGAGGAACTGCGGTGTACATGTATGATTATTTGTCTGAAAAATGGAGCAGTAAAACGCTCAGCCAACCTAGGGTAAGTATTGCTGCAACGAGTGTTGGGGGCATTGTCTATTTTTCTGGAGGTGCTACAAGTAATGTGGGTGGATCACCATTTAACAATATCGATATGTACGAACCAAAAACAAATAGTTGGAGTGTATCGAATATGAGTAAAGCAAAATATGCACTCGCCTCTATTGGATTAAGGGGTAAAGCGCTTTGGGCAGGAGGAATGACAGACAGAGGCCTAAGCAATGAGGTAGAAATGCTAGATTTACTCGGTGGAAAAGGAACTACTTTTCATTGTTTGTTTCAGCCTGGATCTTTTAGTACCAACAGCATGGGAAAACTTGGCAACTATATTGTTTTCTTCCCGGACAGCGGCGATGATAAAACCAGATTTGACATTTACGATTCGCTCAACGACAAATGGTATATTGGCGTTTTAGATAAAAAAATTGGCCCTGCCATATTAATTACAGCAGGGTCCGAATTATATGTTGTAGGTTCTTCTACCCCAGGTATCGACTACTATGATCAGCTCTGGAAATTAGATTTTTAAAATTCAATAATGAGGCCAATACTAGGTAGTATGGTTGATTGAGAGTTTTTTAAATATACTGGTACTGCGTTGCTGCCGTCTGGCATTAAAGGTTTTCCATCAGAAGTAACAAACGCTGTATTTGATTCATTTCTTTTAAAGGTATACAAATCAGCTTCCTTGGCTTCTGAACCGTAAAAGTTAGTGATATCAATGTAAAAATCTAATGTAGTTTTTTTGAAATTCCATTTTTTATCGATTCTTATATCTGCTGCATTAAATGCAGAAAGTCGCATGGAGTTAATTCTAGAATAATCAAAAATACCAGAACCAATGGCTAAATAATTAGCTCTACTTAATGATTCGTTATAAGGCGTAAATGGAGCAGCCCCTTGGTATCTAAATTTCAAACCAATTTCCCAGTTTTTTGGAAGCTTATATCCAGCAGTCATACTAATAAGCTGACGATTGTCCCAACTTGCCGAAACAAATTTATTGTCAAGCCCTGTAAATTCACTTCTGTAAAAAGTGTAGCTGAAAACACCAAAAAAGTTTTTAGTTAATTTTTGTTGTGCAAAAAATTCAAAGCCATAAGCCCTACCTTTTCCAAATTGCGCTATAGGCTCATTTCCAATTGCACCAAACTCCAATCCTTTGTTTGCAATACTTATACCATCATTAATACTAACTGGATAATTATTGTATGCTTTATAGAAACCCTCAACTGTAATTCTTGTTGTGTTTTTTGGCAAATATTCTAATCCTGCCACATAATGCGCAGCCTTAATGTAATGACCCGGATTGGTTTTTTCACCCGTACTACTATTGCTAAAATTTAGTTGCGTATAAGTAGGCAGGCGGTAGTAAATACCATAACTCGCATTAAATCGAAGCACATCTGAAATAGCCAAACTAGCACTAAGCCTTGGACTCAATTGTTGTAATGGATTGGATTCACTATTGCTTAAACTATTTGCATCCATGCGAAGTCCACCACTGAGCGATAGTTTATCATTTAATACACGCGTACCAATTTGAGCAAATCCGCCGTAACGAAAAAAGTTTGTATTGGTTTTGCTTTTAATAATCAATGAAGGATAGATGAGTGGATTAGTAGACTTATTTAGAACCTGGAAAAAATCATTATCGAATCTTACCAATTGCCCTGTTAAGCCATAGCTCAATGTAATGTTATCGTAGTTTTTTGTAACATCCCATCTAATTTTATTTTCAGCTTCAATACTATTTATTTTTAGCGTACGCTGCTGCTCGATAGGGTTTTTATTGTCTTCGAATTTGTTGGCCTGATTATCTAAAAAATTTCTGCTGATACTCAAATTCCAATAACCATTTGGAATAATTTTTTTAAGGGTAGCACCAACAGTATAACTGTTTTGATCTATTGTGGGGCTATTGCCTAATATGTACTGATTTTCGGCAGTTAAACTATCTGGCGTGATAAATTTAAACCTGTCAACGGCCGCCACTCCAATGAATGTTAAGGTTGTTTTATCATTAATTCGCGTAGTTGTTTTAAACTGAAAATCGGAATAGTTAGGTAAAAAAGACCAATTGAGCAAACCGGCAAGTATACCTAAACTACTCTTACGAGCTGAAGCAATAAAAGTTGTCTTTTTTGAAAGCGGCCCATCAAATGTTAAGGCGCTTTCTGTAAGACTCAAACGCACATTACCCTGAAATTTATTAGGGTTACCATTTTTTTGCTTGAATTGAAATACACTACTAAGCGCATTGTCGTACCTAGCATCAAATGCAGAAGTACTGAGCTTTACATCCTCAATCAAGAGTACATTTAAAATTCCAGCAGGTCCACCGCCACTTCCTTGTGTACCAAAGTGATTAATAATTGGAATTTCTATTCCGTCTAGATAAAATACATTTTCACTTGGGGCTCCTCCTCTAATAATAATATCATTTCTAAACGTTCCACCAGCAGCACCACCTCCAACGCCAGGGAGTGATTGTATGACCTTACTAATATCAAAAAAACCACCTGGGTTGTTTTTAATATCTTCGGTAGTTAAGCGCTGAATACTTAATGGACTTTCCAGTGTTGCCGCTTTAGCAGAACTTCTTCGACTAGTTACGGTAACATTTGATAATTGATTAACAAGTTCCTCGATTTCTATTTGAATGTTATTTTCATTACCGGTAGTAACGGGTATATTGTTAAGCTGTTTTGTTTTAAAACCGACCCCCGATATTTCCAAAGTGTAAGGACCAGGCTGAAGTTGGGTGAACCTGAAATTGCCAAGGCTATCAGAAACCGTTTTGGTATTTCCGGGAATTACCTGAACCGTTAAGCCAAGCACTCTTTGCTGTGTTTTTTTATTGTAAATAGTACCACTCAATTTTCCAGTGGTCTGCCCCAGAACAAAAAGTGGACCTAAAAGGAAGACAAAAAAGACTGATTTTTGTGCAATTTTCATAAAATTCTAGATTATAGTTGTTAAACAACGAGGGCAACAGAATGTTTGCAAAATTGACAGTTTTTGTAACTTTTTGGTTGATTTGACTTAACACATGCAATATTTACCTAATTCATACGGCAAATACGAGCTTTTTCTAGTGTATTTATACTTAAATTAGACTAAAATCTGTTATTTTTAAGGTCAAGAAATTGAACTGCTGGCTATCTATCCCCTCCAGCCGGTCTAGTTTCAATTATTTGTTTGGGCAATGTCTGTGGATGGACAACCCAAAACAAAAAAAGTAAGTATGAATAAACGTATCAAGCTCCCCCACTTGAAGCAATATTGCTTTGGATTTTTTTTATTGAGTTTTAAAATTGCCAGTGCGCAAATGATTCCGTTTACACAGAATTATTCAGCACCATTAATGGTCAATCCCGCAACCAATGGTTTGTTTAATGGTCGTGCAAGCATGCAATCAAATTTTAAAAGTCAGTGGGGCAATGTTGCCTATCCATATGTGACCGGTGTATTTAATGGAGAGACTCGAATTTTAGACAATTTTATTGGCGCAAATGATATTGCCGCAGTTGGACTTTTGGCAGTTTATGACAAATCCAACGATGGCGGATTTAAACAAACACAAATTGGTGGAAACTTTGCTTTTCATAAAGCCATTGATCAATCAGGAAGTTTACGACTTGGATTCGGCGCA
Organism: Bacteroidota bacterium; assembly: GCA_947491825.1. Classification (GTDB taxonomy): domain Bacteria; phylum Bacteroidota; class Bacteroidia; order UKL13-3; family UKL13-3; genus UBA6183. The sequence goes on along the minus strand of CANLLM010000029.1, from coordinate 23,755 downwards.
CAAATGAGCTACCGATCCTATTTACTTGACTATACCAAACTAACATTTCAATCTCAATTCGCCCCATACATTGGATATAATAGTAGCATACCAAGTGGCGAAGGTTTTGGATTTTCGTCAAATATATTTGACTATAGCGCTGGCTTATTGCTCTCCTATTTAGAACAAGACTTTAGCTACTATATTGGCATTGCGGGTTCCCATTTAAATAGACCTACTAGCAAAAACAATAATTTATCATTTAGCATACCTCCAGGTCTTACTGCACACGGGGGCATCTCTTTGAGCGATAAAAATGAAAACCGCTTATACGGTTCATTTGCGCATACAAGATCAGAAGCGAGCAATTTTACAACACTCGGTATCGTATATGGCAGAAACATTAATGGATATATCGATGAAGATGGAGATGAATTTCAGATAGGTGCATTCATGCGATTTAAAGATTCATTTGCACCATACGTAGGATACAAAAAAGGAAATTTATCGGTGGGTTTAAACTATGACATTACCACCTCCGAGTTAAGACTTGCAAGAGCAGGTGCAGGCTCGTTAGAACTTAATTTAAAGATGATGTTATTTGATGATCCAAACAATGATCAATTACGAAAATTAAAGTGCCGATTTATTTTGTGGTAAAATACACCATCCAAAAATTATTATTTAAGAAATTTAATATAGTGCTGAATGAAAAAGACATTACAAAAGTCTAGTTTATTTTTTATTGGAATGCTGATTTCATTGTTTGCTTTTGCGCAAACCCGTTCAATAACTTTTCAAACAATTCCAACAGGCGCATATGGACAAAGCTCATCCATTGCAGCTCTCTTTACGCCAGCTGGAGTATTTCCAGTTAATAATACAAGATTCAACCTATACTTATCTGATCCTGACGGGAACTTTAACTCAACAGCATCTAATACAGCAATTGGATCCGCACAAACACACTATATAACTTTCATAAATGGACAAATCCCAGCCAACGCAACTGCAGCAAATACATACAAATTAAAAATCACAGCATTTGATGGTTCTGGAGGTGTTTTAGCAACGGCAACAAGCTCCTTTTCAATTAATATTCAAAATACTACTGGAACAAACGGAAACGCCACAAGCCAAACATTCACGTCTCCTGCAGATGCAAGTCCATTCATAAGTTACAGTATCAATAGTAGTATTGGATTATTTGGAAGGTGTGTTGCTTCATCAGATGATGTGTATGTTCAAAATAATACGAGCACTTCGGTTTCACTTTCTGTTAAAAATGAATTTGATGGCACAACAATTCCTGCCTATAATAATGACGCGTTTGTTTCACAAAATCAAAATGTAACTGTAACAGCAAATCAAAAATTAAAATTAACTGGTAGCCCTCAAAAAGTGCATTATCGCTTTTTTCAAACAATTACAGATGCAGCTCAATCAAATACCATTTCTACGAAGGCATATTTTTTCATGAACAATGATTTATCTGCTCCATTTTCGGCCTTGTTAAATGTTGTATGTTATGACCTAGGCTCACCAGGTATTTTTACTTTTAAAACCGATGTTGACCCAACAAGGGTCGGAAGTGCTTATTTTAATTATCCTGGAAATATATACACCGCAAAATGGGATGATAATACAGCAAACTATGTGACGTCAATTCAAGATATCGTTGACAAATCTGGGCTACTGACACATCCCTACTCACAGAGTTCATGCGGGAAAAACGTAGTTGCTTCGGGCCAAACTATTTATAATTCCTTTGGTCCTTCGATGACTGTTGCTGAGCCATCAAATTGTACTCAAACCCAAGAAGCACTCACCCCTATACAAATATTTCCAAAACCTAAAATTAGTTACACTGGGCCTACAAAAGGTTGTGTTGGAACTGCATTAACATTTACCAATACCTCAATTATTAGTCCACAAGGATCGAAAACAGTTGCAGGCTGTAGTACTCCAAACGTTTTATATTATTGGTTTGTAGATGGCGTTCAAGAATCAATTTCAACTAACTTTACCACAAGCTCTTTATCACTAGGTAATCATACAATTCAACTCGCTCCTTTTACTGGCGGTACAACATATAGTTGCACTCCAGCTCCTTACGAAACAGTTGTATGTATCGAAGCTGCTCCTCCAGCAGATGCAGCAAGATTTGCATTAATTGATACTGATAATATTAGAAATGCAGATACCACAATTTGCCCTGCAAATAATCCTTTTTTAGTAGTTAATAAATCTTCGACACTAACCTCTGGTTCATATTGTAGCACTTTAAACTATAATTGGAAACTAACTGGACCTCTGGGTTTTACAGAAATCAATTCTACAGTTAGCGCAAGTGCTCCAAACTTTACTGTTCCATCTTTATCATTAAAAGGTGATTATACATTAACATTAACTGTCTCTAATCCTTGTGGAACTTCTACTGCATTTACAAGAAAAATTACTGTTCTTGAGCGACCAGAAATAACAGTGGATCCCACCAACAAAATTGTTTGTGATGGGCTAAATACTTCATTTACTGCGACAGCAGTTGGTTCCAACTTGGCATATAGGTGGCAGGTACTAACAACAGCTAATGGCGCAACTTTTACAGATGTAACCAATACAGGTGTATACTCAGGAGCAACAACCGCATCGCTAGGTATCACTGGAGTTACTTTAAGCATGAATGGATACAAATACAAGCTTATTGTAAGCGGAAGTTGTTCTCCAAATGATGAATCACCCGAAGTAACACTAACCGTGAATCCAAGACCCACAAGTGTAATTAGCGGATCAACTACTGTATGTGCAAATACGGCAGCTACAATTTCAATTGCACTAACCGGAACAGCTCCTTGGAACATTACTTATTCAGATGGCACAACTTCTACATCAGTCACAACAAGTTCTTCTACCTATACATTTTCTGTTTCTTTAGCGACAACCAAAACATATACAGTTACTTCGTTATCAGATGCAAATTGTACAGCTGCCAGTGGAGATAGAACAGGTTCTGCAGTAATTACAATCAATCCGCTTCCTGCAATCACAGGCACATTAAGTGCTTGCGTTGGAAGTACTACGCAATTATCAGGTTCAGCAACAGCAGATGCAACAACACCATGGTCATCTGCATCAACAGGCGTTGCAACAATTAGCAATACAGGTTTAGTTACAGGCGTTAGCGCAGGAACATCTATTATTTCATATAAAAATACGAATGGTTGTATTAAAACTGAAACAGTTACTATACACGCATTACCAACAGTAAGTATTCCAAACACAAACCAATCATTGTGTTTAAATTTAACACCGCCAAGCATTACAACGCTAACACCAACCACAACAACAACAATTAGCACCTATCAGTGGTATAGTAATGCATCAGCATCAACTAGCGGTGGAACAGCAGTGTCAACATCAAACACATTTACACCACCTAATACAAATGCCGGTGAACTATATTATTACTTAACCGTTACAAATAATAACGGATGCGTTGCAACAAGTAATGTTTCAGGAAGTATCAAAGTATATGGCAAACCTACAATAACTCCATTACCAACTACAACAAGCTATTGTATAAATGCACCAGCTACAACATTAACACCTACTATAACAAATGGTGGTTATGGCTCGTTAAACTATCAGTGGTATAGCAACACAACGGCATCTACTTCTGGCGCACAAACCATTACAAATGAAACGAACGCAACTTTTACGCCGCCAACAACAGCAGCTGGAGTTAAATACTATTATGTAGTTGTAACCAATGGAGGGCCAACATCTTCATCAGATTGCAATACACGTACCTCTGATTTTACAGAAATAAAAGTATACGGAACACCTATCATTCCAACAGATCCTGTGTCTGCCACCTACTGTGCTACGGCAACGCCAACAGCATTAACAGTCCCTAGCGCAACAGCTGGTGGCTATGGCACAGCAACTTACCATTGGTATTCAAATACAACCGCATCAACAACAGGCGGAACACTTGTTGCATCAACAGCTACCTATACACCAAATATTAGTAGCGCTGGAACTACCTATTATTTTGCCAATGTAAGCAATGGAGGAACAGGCGGCGCAGCCGGATGTAATAATTTAAATTCTGCCATCGCAACCATTACGGTACATCCTTTACCAGTCATTACTTCAAGCACTTTTGCAACAGAAAGTTTATGTATTAGTAGTACAGCAACTAGCATGACTGCATCTGCAACAACTTCAACAGGAACCATTGCCAGCTACCAGTGGTTTAGCAACGCTAACGCTTCAAACACGGGCGGAACATTGCTAACTGGTGAAACAAACGCAACATTTACACCTCCAACAAATACAACAGGCAGTACATACTATTATTGTGAAATATTAAATAGCTGGGGCTGTAAAGCCACTACCGCGGTTTCTGGCGTTATTAAAATTTATGCAGCTGCTACAATTAGTGCACAACCTGTTGCAGCAGACTATTGCAAATCTGTACAAGCAAGTCTTTTAAGTGTAAACGCTGCAACAGATGCACCAGGCTCCTTAACGTACAAGTGGTTTTCAAATACTACAAACTCAAATACTGGTGGTACAATAATTAATAATGAAACAGGTGCTACATACAGACCATTAACAACTACCGCAGGCGCTACTTACTATTATGTAGAAGTTGGTAATGGCGGACCAGTTGGGTGCGCAACAACAACATCTAATGCAGCATTAATTAATGTATATAGTGCACCTACCATTAGCTCAGATCTTGCATCTTCTAATTATTGTAAAGATGCAGCAGCCAATGCTTTAAGCGCTACCGCTAATAATGGAGGCGTTGGTACACTTACCTACCAGTGGCATGAAAATACAACTGAAAGTACAGCCTCTGGAAGCTTAATTACTGGCGCTAATAGCTCAACCTATACCCCTTCTACTACCACTGTAGGTGCAAAATATTATTATGTTATCATTACAAACGGCGGACCAACAGGCACATGTAATACAGTTACCTCTGCAATTGCAACCATCAATGTATATGCTCCGCCTATAATAAATACACACCCAGTTACTGCTGGTTACTGTAAAGACAATACAGTTACCCCATTAACAGTTGGAGGTGCAACTACTGGCGGTATAGGGACGTTAAGTTATCAATGGTATAGCAATACAACCAACACTAATAGCGGCGGAACAACTATAACAAATACTACAACAACGTACACCCCATTAAGCAGTACACCAGGCACTTATTATTATTATGTTGAAGTAAGAAATGGCGCCACAGGTGGCGCCACAGCATGTAATACAACACCTTCAAATGTTGCAACTATAACAATACACCCATTACCAGTTATTACATCTGCTACTTTTGCAACAGAAAGCGTGTGTATTAGTAGTACTGCAACGAGTATGACTGCTTCTGCAACTACAACAACTGGAACTATAACAGGTTATCAATGGTATAGTAATACTTCTTCTTCTAATGCAAGTGGTACGCTAATAAATGGGGCAACAAATGCAACTTTCACCCCACCAACTTCAACAACAGGAACCACTTATTACTTCTGTGAAATAACAAATAGCTGGGGCTGTAAAACAAAAACCCTTGTTTCGGGTGCTATCAATGTATATGCTGCGCCAGTTATTGCTACTCAACCAACAGGCGCCACTTACTGTCAAAATATTGCAGCAACTATTTTAAGCGTAACAGCAAATTCTGGTGGATTAGGAACCCCAACCTATCAGTGGTATAGTAATTCTAACAATAGTAATACAGGGGGCACACTAATAACCGGCGCTACAAGTGCTACCTATACACCATCCACTTCTACAGTTGGAACTACGTATTATTATGCGACCATAAATAATGGTGGTGGCGCTGCCGGCTGTAGTATACTAGCATCAAACGCAGTTGCTATTGTTGTAAATGATTTGCCAGTAATCAATGCAATCTCTTTAGGCTCACAAACGCTTTGTTTAAATGCTACACCAGCTAATTTAAGCGTTACAGCTTCAACTGCTACCGGAACGATATCAGCAACTGGTTACCAATGGTATAGTAATAGTATTGCTAGTACAACAAATGCTACTTTACTTTCAGGCGCAAACACAAATACTTACACACCGCCAACAAACGTTGCAGGCGCTAAATACTATTTTGCAGTAATAACCAATTCATTTAATTGTTCTACTAGTACAATTGTATCTGGTGAAATATACGTTAACCCACTACCTACAATTTCAAGTCAGCCATCACAAAACATACAAACAAAATGTTTAAATGAAACATTTACTGCATTATCTGTAACTGCAACAGCAGGAAGTGGATCCATTTCAAAATATGAGTGGTATAGCAACACAACTAATAGTACAACAGGTGGTACACTTGTTGCAAACAACGCATCAAGTGCTTTAACAAATAGTTATACTCCTTTAGCTACTAGCGGTGGGGTTTTATATTATTATGTGATTGTTTACAATACAAACGGATGTCAAATTACTAGTGCTATTTCTGCACCATTTACAGTAAATAATTTACCAAGTATTAGCGTACAACCTTCAAGCAGTAATCAAACAGCTTGTTTAAATACTGCAACCACAAACTTAACAGTGAGAGCAAGCCCAGGTAGTGGCAATATTAATACTTATACCTGGTATAAAACAACGAGTCTGACGCCAGTTTCATGGACAGTTGTAGCTACAAATACAACATCATCTACAACAAACACCTTAACACCTGCATCTAACACTGTAGGCACACTTTATTATTATGTTATAGTAACCAATTCAAATGGATGTATAAAAGCTAGTACTGCTTCCGGATCTGTTACAATAAATCCTGTAGCAATTATAAATAACCAGGCAGATACCTATTGTAGCGGCTTTCAATTTAGCAAAACACTTACAACAGGCGGATCGATTACTGTTCCTGCAAATACGACTTATAGTTGGAATGCTCCAAGCATAACGGGAGGTTTATCTGGTGGTGCCCCTGGAACTGCCGAAACAACTTTAAATGGTACCCTTGTTAATCCTACCAATACACCACAAACAGCCACCTACACTGTAACACCAAGAACAGGTAATTGTGATGGTGCAACATTTACTTATACCGTTACTATTAACCCTAAAGCCAGTATAACAGTTGCTGACTTAAATGCTTGTAGTGGAAGTCCATTTGAATTTGAACCTATACATGGCACTAACGGTAATATTATTCCTGCTAACACTACATACGCCTGGTCGGCTCCACTAGTAACAGGCGGCCTTACAGGTGGTGTTGCTGCTAGTTCACAAACTAAATTTAATGGCAACTTAACAAATCCAAACAATACCCAAAAAACAGCAACCTATACAGTAAGACCAACTTCACCAGTAGGACCTTGTGTCGGAGTTGATTTTACAATTGTTGTTAACGTAAATGCTAGACCTGTAATCGCAAATAAAACACAAACAATTTGTAGTGGAACTGCATTTAGTATAACACCTGCAAATGCAGGAACAGAAATTGTTCCCGCCAACACAACCTATAGCTGGACAGTTCAAGACAATACAAGTATCACAGGAGAATCAAATGCAAATACCACTGGAACCACTATTAGCCAAACACTAACCAATAATAGTAATACTGTTCAAACAGTAATATATACTGTTACGCCTGTATCAGGTGATGTTGGCAATTGCACTGGGCCAACATTTACAATTACTGTTACTGTGAATGCTAAACCTTTAATCAGTGCAAAAACAGTACCCGCTTGTAGTAATGAATTATTTACAACCATTATTACAAATGGAACCAATGGTGATATAGTACCAAATGGTATTACCTATACTTGGTCGTTACCAATTGTTACAGGAAACATGACTGGCGGAGCTGCAGGTAATGCTGCGCTAAGCGTGTCTGGCAACTTAACCAACCCAACCAGTGTTAATCAATCAGCAACATATACCGTAATTCCATCTGTACCGGGTAGTACAACTTGTACTGGGCCAGACTTTACAGTTATAGCAACTATAAAACCAAAAGCAACTATTGCAACAAAAGCAGCTACCGCTTGTAGTAATGATCCATTTACCTTTACACTTACAGATGGTGTAGGTACAGATGTGATCCCAACAGGAACAACGTACACTTGGTCATCATTACCTACTGTAACCGGTGGTTTAACGGGTGGTACCACAGGATCTGCTCAAAATACTGTTGGAGGCACATTAACAAACCCATCAAATACATCTCAAACTGCAACATACAATGTAATTGCAAATTCAAATGGATGCTCTAGTACGCAATTTTCTGCAACAGCAACTATTTATGCTAGACCCTTTATAACTACACAAAATGTTTCGAGTTGCAGTGGCACAGCATTTAGCGTACCACTATCTAATGGTGGTGGAAATATTTTACCAAATGCTACTACGTATACATGGACTGTTGCACAAAATAATAATGTAACAGGTGCATCAAATGTAAACGTTGCAACATCTGCAATTACGCAAACACTTACCAATATTACCAATACAGATCAAATTGTAGTGTATACTGTAACACCAATTTCTGGAATAGAAGGAAATTGTGTTGGACTTCCATTTACAGTAAACGTAACTGTTAAACCAAAACCTTCTGTAACACCACAAACAGTATCAATATGTAGTGGCAATAATTTTACAAATGAACCTACTAATGGTAACGGAAATATTATCCCAGCCGGTACAAGATATACTTGGAATACTCCAATCAGCAATCCAATTGGTGCGGTTTCAGGAGGCTCGGCTCAAACAACGCCACAAACACTGGTAAGACAACTACTTACAAACAATACCAATGCACCAGGCACACTAACATACACAGTAACGCCATCTGCAAATAATTGTCCGGGATCTAGTTATCAATTAATTGTTAATGTAAATCCTAAACCAGCTATAACGGCGATGTCTGCTACCATTTGTAGTAGTGAAACATTTACGATTAGTCCTGCAAATGGTACAAACGGAATTGTTCCAGCAAATACATCATACACTTGGGAAGTTGCAGACAATCCAAACGTAACTGGCGAATCTAGGGTTATAGCAGGCGTTAGCAATATTAGTCAAACACTTGTTAATACAAGCAATACTCCACAAACTGTAACGTATACCGTATCTCCAACTTCAGGTGAAGCAGGAGCTTGCCCTGGTAATTCATTTACAGTTTCTGTTTTAGTTAATCCACAACCATCAATCACAGCAGCACAAGCACAAACTGTATGTAGTGGTACTCCATTTAATATCGCTCCTGTAAATAGTACTGATGGTATTGTTCCTTCTAACACAAAGTACACCTGGGCTAATCCAGTAGACAATCCAGTAGGATCTATCACAGGACAGAGCGCTCAATTAGTAGCAGCAACTTCAGTAGGTCAGTCACTTAATAATATTACCAATGCACCAGCTACTATTACTTATACAGTAACACCAATTGCAGGAACATGTACAGGGCCAAACTTTACTGCTGTTATTACAGTTAACCCTAAACCAAATATAAACGCACAAGCAAGAACAATTTGTAGTGAAGAAACATTTACCGTTCTACCAGTAAATAGTGCCGATGGTATTGTACCAAACAATACAACGTACACTTGGAATATTCCGGTAAGCAATCCGGCTGGCGCAGTAACAGGCTGGGCAACACAAACAACAGCTGCCAATAATATTAGCCAGCTATTAACCAACACAACCAATGCAGCAGCAACACTAACCTACAGTGTGATACCAAAATCAGGCGCCGCGGGTAACTGTATTGGAAGTCCATTTAATGTTGTAGTATCAGTAAATGCAAAACCAGTAATTGGCAAGAGATATTTGCAGTGGCAATGCATTTAGTGTCGCATTAACCAATGGTGGTTCAACAATCATACCATCAGGTACTACCTACACTTGGTTTGTAAGCGTTAACAACAGCAACATAACAGGACAATCAGATGTAACTATTGGCCAATCTTCAATTGGTCAAACGCTTACTAATAATACCAACGTTGCGCAACAAATTACCTATACCGTTACGCCAAAATCTGGTGCAACAGGCCAGTGTAATGGTGCAAGATTCTTAGTAACCGTAACTGTTAATCCAAAACCTGTAATTACCACTCAAACACAAACTATTTGTAGTAACGCCACTTTTAGTATTACGCCTGTAAATGGGGGCAATTTGATTGTGCCAGCAAGTACAACCTACACTTGGAATACTGCTCCAACAAGCAATCCATTAGGTGCGATTTCTGGAGGTGCTGCACAATTAAGTTCGGTTTCAAATATTTCACAACTACTCACCAACAATAGTAATTCACAAGGGCTATTAACATATGTAGTTACCCCAACTTCCGGTACTGCTGGTTCTTGTGCTGGAGATCCATTTAATGTAGAAATTACGGTGAGTCCAAAACCAATTTTAACTTCTACACTAACGCCACCTGCTATTTGTAATGCAACCAATTTTAGCTACAACCCTATTAGCCCAACAGATGGTGTTAGTTGGATTTGGACAAGAAATACGATTGTCGGTATTAGCAATACAGCAGGTACTGGAACAGGTGTGATAAATGAAACACTCATTAACACAACGCCTAACCGAATTACAGTTCCATATTCCTTTGCACTAACAACGTATGGCTGCCCTAACACACAAACAGTAAATGTGATTGTGAATCCAACACCACAATTAACAAGTTTACTAACCCTTCCTGCTCAATGTAGTGGAACACCATTCTATTATAACCCAACTAGTGCAACAGTTGGAACAACCTATACTTGGACAAGATCAAATATTGCAGGAATATCTAACCCAGCAACAAATGGCAGCGGTGCTATCAGTGAAACACTCATAAATACATCACCAAATCCAATTGTTGTAAATTATGCGTATACACTTACCGCAAATGGTTGTACCAACCAACAAAGCATTTCTGTAACCATTGACCCACTACCAATTGCAAGCTTTAATATTGGTGGATTAAGAGCAGACTGTGGCCCTATAACAAGAACATTCATAAATAATTCTTCTGTAAATAGTAGCCCACTAACCAATGGTACATTTACTTGGGGTATTGATATTTTAAGAAATGGAGGCTCAGTCCCAGTATATAGTTTGATCAACACAAACTATACCACACAAGTAAATTACACATTTACAAACACCGGTATTCAGGATAGTTTATACCCAATATTCCTAACGGCAAAATCACCTAACGGTTGTTTAAATACATATAGAGATACGATTACTGTTCATCCAGATGCACGTATTGATTTAACGATTGGAACAACAGCTGCCTGTGCACCATTTAACGCGATTAACTCCTTAAATGTTGTAAATAAAACAGACCCTTCTCCAAATCCTACCATCAATTTATTTTCATCGTATAAATGGACCATTAGAGATAAAAATGGCAATGTATTATCAAATACCGTAAGTCCTAATCCACCAAATTATGTTATCACAAATCCTGATGATACATTAAAGATTGCTCTTAAAGTAAATAGCTTGTATGGATGTAGGCCAGACTCGGTAAACAGAATCGTTTACACGTATCAAAATCCAATTGTAAACTTTACAGTGGCGCCACAAAACAGTTGTACGATGCTAAGTACGCAAGCTGTAAACACAAGCTATATTGGACCTAACAGAACAACTAGTACACTTAGATATGCATGGTATGCAAATGGCTCTTTATTAAGCAATGCGGGTGTTCCAGGAACATTTGATTTAATCAATAATAGCAATACGAGAGATACTATTTACACCATCAAACTAGTTGTATCTGAAACAATTAATAATTGTAAAGACAGTAGCAGTGTAGGTAATTTAGTGGTGTATCCAAAACCAAAAGCAATATTTACGATTGATAAAGCAGATGAAGTTTGTACAACCATAACTGGCGTCAATTCTAGTATCAATAATAGCTCATTGTTTAAAACTGGAACAGTACCTCAATACAAATGGTCTGTAACATACAACAATCTATATGATACGGCGAAAGCGATTATTATCGATTCTACGACTGCGCCATTTATTGCAGCTAAACCTAACTTTAAATTCAAAGACGCAAAGGGTACAGTAGACACAAGCTACAATATCAATATGATGATTTACACTGTAAATGGATGTATTGATACACTTACAAAATCTATCAAGATTCGTAGAAGACCTAATGTAAACTTTACGATACCAGTAGAAGGTTGTGGAATATATATTGTAAATCCAACAGACAATACCATCAACTTCCCTAACGATTCGCTAAATAGACAGTGGACTGTTTTACCTACAGGAGGGTTATCATTATTTAGCGCAAATTCAAATAACCCTAATATTATATTCCCTGTAAACAATACTGCTAATTCAATTGCATACAAGATTAAGCAGTCGGCTACAGTAAAAGGCTTTATTGATTGTATCGACTCCTTAAATAGATTTATTACCATTCATCCCAAACCAACGGCTTCTTTTACAGTTGGAAAAATTGACAGTTGCGGTCCTTGGACAAAAACATTTAGAAATACATCTGATCCTAAAAATGGATTAGGCATAAATGCGATTACATCAAGATGGGAAGTTAAATTAAATAACAAATTAGAACTAAATACGAGTGCTAGGGACTTGACATACACATTTACAAATACGGGTGTGGTTGATAGCGTGTACACAGTTAGATTATTTGTAAGTAATCCGCAGGGATGTTTAGATACAACTGCGCTTCAACAAATAACAGTGCATCCAAATGCTCGTGCCTTCTTTAACACTGATACTTTAGGCTGTGCTCCGTTTAAAATTAGAGATCATATTAAAGTACAAGACTTCCCGGGGGCGAATGATATTTGGAGATATGAGTGGCGCATTTATGACAGGTTTGGATTTTTACTAGGAAATTACGACAGCTCAGTACTTGCTCCAAATTATATCATACAAAATGAAAGTGATACGGTAACACTTCAACTCATTGCTTATAGCAAATGGGGCTGTACACAAGATATTTTCTCAAGACAAGTAATAACTAGACCAAATAGTGTAAAAGCAAATGTTACTGCCGATTCTACTATTTGCTCCAACCTGCCGCTAGCATTTACAAATACAAGTTATTATGGTAATAACAATCAAACAGCAGGCTTAATGTATGATTGGTATGTAAATGATAGCAAAGTCACGAGTCTAAATAGTCCTACGTTTATATTTAGAAACAATTCAAATGTCTTGGACTCCATCTTGTACGTCAAACTAGTTACAACCTATACCAATACGGGCTGTAACGATAGTGTCACAAAAAAGATAACGATCTATCCGGCCCCTGCTCCAAATTTTACCGTTACAACTAAAGAAATTTGCGGAAATCCGGTTGGATTCAAAAACTTTGTAACAGAGAGTATCATTGCAAAAAATAATGTTTACAATGCAACATGGGCGCTTACAAATGTAACCCTCAATAAACCATCTGGAATACAAGTATTGCCAACAAGTACCAACAAACGTTTCCAACTCCAATTTGGGGATAATCCTGGCAATATAGATACGGTTTATGCTATAAAATTAACGGCAACTTCAATCAATGGATGTAAAGCTGATACAACAACCAACATTTCATTGTATAGAAGACCAAATGTTAAGTTTACAATTAGTAATGCACTTGTTTGTGGTGAAAATACTTTGCAGTTAACGGATCAAACAAGTAATGTTCCAACTTCCAAAGTTTGGTCATATATATCGCCTACCGGAAACCCGCTTTTATTTTTCCCATCTGCCACAGCAATAAGCCCTAAAGTACTAGTGCCGCCAAATATTACCGGAAATTTAGTGAGCTATTATATTAAACAAGTAGCAACAACCGTTAACGGTTGCGTAGACTCTGCTATTGTTCAATTAGACGCCAAAGCACTTCCTACCGCCGTGTTTAGCATGAGCGATACGACTACATGTATCGACTCTATTACGATCAAATTTAAAGATGAATCGATTCCTAGAACACCTGAAACAATCATACGTTGGTTATGGGATTTTGGAGATGGCACTACTTCTAGTAGTCAAAATCCGTCGCATTTTTATAGTAAACCAGGTACATACACAATATCATTGGTGATTACCAATAACGAAGGCTGCTCATCATTACCAACTAGAAAAAAATTGACTGTATTTGGTCCACCAAAAGCAGCATTTGTTATGCCTAAACAAATTTGTTTAACAGACTCCATACCGTTTGTAAATACCTCTACGCTTGGATATGGCAGCACACGATTCATATCCTACACTTGGGATTTTGGAGATGGAATTCCGCTCAATTACACAGCTAACCCTACGCACCGATTTAAATTTGCTGGAACGTTTAAGGTTCGCTTGACTGTTAGAGCAGATAGTTCATGTCTGACTTCTACTTTTGTAGATTCGGTCATTGTTATCGGCTATCCAAAAGCTAAATTTGGCATCGTAAACTATTGCGTCGAATCCCCGATTTTCTTTAAGGATTCTAGTATAGCTGGCTATGCAGACAAAGTTGGATCATGGAAATGGAATTTTGGAGACAACTCTTTTAGTAGTGTTGCTAGTCCCGTTCATATTTATAAGAATACTGGCACTTTCCCTGTTCAATTAATTGTGGGTGGAAATCTTTGTCCATCGATGCAAGATTCAATTACAGTGCCATTGAAAATTATTGATAGAAGAAGAGATTCTGTGTATGCTATCAAATACTTACAGTACAATGTATCACAAAGTTTATGTGCAGTCCCTGGTGGCGATAAATATACATGGTCTCCAAGCACCGATATCAATCCAATTGATAGCAGATGTGTTAACATTAACGTGCAACATCCAAAAACAACCTACAAAATTACTATCATCGATTCGGCAGGTTGTACCATCACAGATAGACAAGAAATATGGGGATTCCCAGGAACAGACATTTTCTTACCAAGGGCATTTATACCTGCAAGTAACAATAGAGATAATGCAATTTTCAAACCAATTTATGTAGGTGTTACTGCTATCAAATACTTTAAAATATATGACCGATTTGGTCACGAAGTATTTACAACTTCGGATATGAGTAAATATTGGGATGGCACAAGCAATGGCGTGAATCAACCAATGGAAACATACACTTGGATTATACAAGGATTTGACTACACCAATAAACCTGTTATAAGACAAGGCAACGTAACCCTAATTAGATATCAATAAGATGATTATGCAACTTACATCCACTTTACGCAAAGCCTTTCATGTATTAAGTATATTAATTGCATTATTTGTTGTTATGCCTGAAAGTATTGCACAATCAAAAAAAGGCAGCAAAAGTAAAACAACAAAGAAAAAAAATACCCCTAAAAAAAAGAAAGCGACAACAAGCGGTAAGAAAAAAAGCAGATCTAAGTCAAATAAACCCTATAGATATCCTTCGATAATTCAATTAAGTAAAAAGACATGGATAACAGATCCAGGCTTTGATGAAGAAAGTGCACAACAGCTAGCAAAACATCTACTTTCTAACGACTCTATATTTATCAGAGATTGGTCTAACTCTAGTTTGTTTACACAAAAAACTATATCTGATACGACAGATGAAATTTTATTTAACCTAATTAAAGATGACGAAAAGTTCACACTAACATGGTATGGTAGAATGAATTCGGTATTCGGAAATAGATGGGGGAAACAACATCAGGGCCTCGACTTAAGCTTAAATTTTGGAGATTCTGTTGTATCTGCATTTGATGGTGTGGTGCGCTTTGCCAAACCAAACACCGGAGGGTATGGTAATTGTATTGTTATAAGACATAAAAATGGATTAGAAACACTATATGGGCATCTAAACAACATTAATGTAGTAGAAAACCAATACGTAAAAAGTGGGCAATTTATTGGCTTAGGTGGTTCAACAGGACACTCCACAGGACCACACCTTCATTTTGAAACAAGATATAATGGTATACCAATAGACCCGCAACTGTTAATTGATATAACAACCCAACAACTTAAATCAGAGATGGTCATTTTTGATAAAGCCGATATAATTCATAAGAGTAATCCAACTACAAATAACAATATCAATACAGGGAAAAGGCCAACGAGCATATCTAAAAAGTCTAAAAAAGGCGTAAAATCAAGTAGTAAAAAGAAAAAGTCCATTAAAAAAGCGCCTGCTAAGAAAAAGGTTACTACTGGAAAGAAAACTATATCAAAGAAAGTCCCGCCTAAAAAGGCACCTACTAAAAAAGCGCCCGTTAAGAAAAAGAAGTAAAATATCCACATAAGATGCCCCTAGATAGTTAAAGGAACCCGTTTGCCTACCTTTACACCAAATAAATACATACATGCTTAAAGTAGGGATTTTTGGCGTTGGACACCTCGGCAAGTTTCATATCACAAATTGGAAAGAAATTGAAGGCGTAAAAATTATTGGATTTTTTGATCCTAATAATGACAACGCCAATGAAGTCATTCATACACATGGCCTCAAAAGATTTTCTGATGAAGAAAAATTAATTGAAGCCTGTGATGTTATCGATGTTATCACGCCCACCGATTTGCATTACGAAGTTTGTATGATGGCCATCCGAAAAGGTAAACATGTATTTGTTGAAAAACCTTTAGCCCACACCCTACAAGAAGGTAAAGATCTAGTGAACATGGTGAGAGAAGCTGGCGTGAAAATGCAAGTGGGTCATGTAGAAAGATTTAATCCTGCCTATTTAGCTTTAAAAGAAATGAACCTCAACCCTATGTTTATTGAAGTGCATAGGCTAGCGCAATTTAATCCAAGAGGCACAGAGGTTAGTGTGATTTTAGATTTAATGATTCATGACATTGATATTATTTTAAGCCTCGTAAAATCTGATGTTAAATCAATATCAGCAAGTGGCGTAGCCGTTATGACCGACACGCCTGATATTGCCAATGTAAGAATTGAATTTAACAATGGATGTGTAGCCAACTTAACAAGTAGTCGCATTTCAATGAAAAAAATGCGCAAAGTAAGGCTGTTCCAAAAAGACGCCTACATTGGTATTGATTTGTTAGAAAAGAAAACTGAAATCATTAAGCTAAAACAACCTGAAGATGTTGATGTATTTTCTTTTGATATTGACACCCCAAATGGCAAAAAAACAATTGCCATTGCTAACCCAAGCATCGAACCACTAAATGCCATTAAACTAGAACTTACTTCTTTTGTAGATGCAATTGTAAACAATAAGCCTACGGTGGTAAGTGAAATTGATGGTTATTTAGCGATGGAAGTGGCCCATAAAATTTTAGACAAAATCAACAATACCTCTATCCTACAATAATATCAGGGTATTACAAAACCCCTTTTGTAGAGGGCAAATGATTAGAAAAAGGATCGCGCTTAACCGCCATTTTAATCGCTTTTGCAAACGCTTTAAAGATAGCTTCTATTTTATGATGCTCATTATCGCCAGCACAACTAATGTTTAAATTACACTTTGCTGCGTCCGAAAAGGATTTAAAGAAATGAAAAAACATTTCGGTAGGCATCTCTCCTATTTTTTCTCTTTTAAAACTTGCATCCCATACCAACCAATTTCGACCACCAAAATCAATGAGTACTTTTGCTTCTGCTTCATCCATTGGAAGCGCAAAGCCATAACGCTCCATCCCGCGCTTGTCGGCCAGCGCCAAAGCAAACGCTTCGCCAAGCGCTAGTCCAGTATCCTCAATGGTGTGGTGCTCATCTATGTGTAAATCACCACTCGTAGTGATGGCTAGATCCATATTTCCATGACGCGCAATTTGCTCGAGCATATGGTCAAAAAATCCGAGACCAGTATGTATGTTGGCAATACCGGATCCTGTCAAGTTAATGTCTACTTGAATTTTTGTTTCGTTGGTGTTTCGCGCATGGCTCACTTTTCGAATACCTAGTTTTAAAAAACTATACACTTCCTGCCAGCTACTTGTTTCAAGCGCGATGGTACCGCGTAAGTCTTGATCCTGCTCGGGAGTAAGCGGGTGCAAATCACTTTTAAAATAAATTGCTTTACACCCTAAATTTTTAGCTAGTTGTATATCGGTGTAGCGGTCGCCAATAACAAATGAGTTACTCAAATCGTAAGCCGGATTATTCATCAGATGCAAAAGAAGGCCTGTGCCCGGCTTACGCGTAGGCGCATCTTCGTGTGCAAATGTTTTGTCGATCATCACCTCATCAAACGTGAACCCTTCGCCTTCAAGTGTGCGAAGCATTAAATTTTGGTAGGGATAAAAAGTATCTTCTGGATAGGATGGTGTACCAAGTCCGTCTTGGTTGGTCACCATTACTTTATAATAATCAAGTGCTGCGGCAATATTTGAGAGTCCAACAATTGCGCCCGGTACAAAGCTTGTTTTATCTGTGCTATCTACCTGAAAATCTTGTGGCGGCTCTTGTAAAATCACACCGTCTCTATCTATAAATAAAATTCTCTTCATGCCAGATTATTATACGCTATTTTAATTTACTTCTTGTTTGCTTCACTTGCAACTTTGTTACAGGACCTGCTTTATTAGACCAATGACTTCTTATAAAAGTGAGTACGTCTGCAATTTGTTCATCCTTTAAATCGGCGGCTGCAGGCATGACATTGGAATAGAGTTCTCCATCAATTTCAACGCGGTCTGCAAAACCTTTTACAATATATTTAATCAGTTTAGCCACGTCAGATCCATTAACAGCAGTAGATGCATCTAATGGCGCGTTGAGTTTTGGAACACCGCCTCCATCTGCTTGATGGCATACCATACAACGCTGAAGGTAAACTGTTTTCCCGCGCGCAAAACTTGCTGCAACGAGTTTATTATTGGTTTGCGCAGATACCCCCGCAATAAATAGAAATAGAACAACAAACGTTAAATAAATACGCTGCATGTTTTTTTTATTTTTGATACATAATTCTATAAATCGTTCCTTTCACATCATCTGAAATGTACAAAGAGCCATCAGGGCCTTCTGCTAAACCGCATGGACGGTGCTGTGCATCACGTGGATTTTTCACTACTGATTTTCCAGAAAATCCATCTGCAAATACTTCCCACTTACCTGTTGGTTTTCCGTTTTCGTAAGGCACAAACACAACATAATATCCTTCTTGCGGAAGTGGTGATCTATTCCATGAGCCATGAAATGCAATAAACGCGCCATTTTTATAACGAGCAGGAAATTGATTACCGGTATAAAATAAAAGACCGTTAGGTGCCATGTGCGCAGGAAACGCCATCGCTGGATTGATGTATTTATCATCTACTGTTTTAACCCCATCACCACCATATTCTGGTGCCATCATTTTTTTGCCTTTTATATGATCGTAGTAAACATAAGGCCAGCCTGCATTGTCGCCTTTTTTAATAGCGTACATAGTTTCTGAAGGAAGCTCGGCACTGGTTGTTGTATCGTATAAATCAGGAAATAAATTATTAAGCATATCTCTACCATGCTGTGTCACAAATAACTGATTAAGTTGATTATTCCAATCAAGTCCTACCACGTTTCTTAAACCTGTTGCATAGCGCACACCTGACGCGTAGCTCTGGTTTAATTGATCTACTTTAAACTGCCAAATACCACCTGCCGAATCTAGTATTGGACAAGGCATCATACCCATCGATCCTTTGGTGCGGTCTTTTTCTTGACATGAATTTGAAGGTGCACCAACATTTACATAAATATTACCTGCATTGTCAAGTGTAATTGATTTTGAATTGTGCTGTCCTTTATCAATCAACCCTGTAACGATGGTAGCTGCTGCATTTTCATCAACAACATCACCATTATCATTTAACGCATACTTAAACACTTCTTTATTAGAAGCAGCATATAAATAATTCCCTTTGATGGCGATACCTGTGCCAATATAGTTTCCAAATGATGTTTTAGTTTCTGCTCTTCCATCACCATCGGTATCTTTTAAAACTAAAACGCCTTTGCCATTATCAAGTCTTTCAAGTTTAGCATAAATAGCACCTTGTTTGTTTACTACAATATGTCTTGTACGACCTAAATTATCTGCCACTTTCAATGCAGCAAATCCTTTTGGTAATGTTAAGCCTGCATTGTCTGCATCGGGCTTAATATTTTGTGCAGATAAGCTAACATGCGCAAGCAACATCGAAATAAACAAGCTTGAGAAAACTAAAAATTGAGTAACTTTTTTCATGGTATAAAAATTGGTGTATAAATAGAACCCTAATATAATTATTATTTAAACGTGATGGTCATTTTGTTTACTTGTTGTACCAGGCCTGCATGGCATCTACAAGCAACGTGTTTTCTTTTTCGGTGCCAATGGTAATTCGGAGGCAGTTTTCACAAAGTTCCACGCTACTCCGGTCTCTAACCACTATTTGCTGTGTTAACAAAAAGTCATATACCGCCCTGGCATCTGCTATTTTAACGAGTAAAAAGTTAGCATCAGAAGGGTACACTTTTTCCACGCTAGGCATTTGCTTAAACACATGAGCGAGGGCTTCTCTCATGTCTACAATAATTTTAATCATATCGTTAACCTGACCCACTTCTTCTAACGCTTTAAGCACAAGTTCTTGCGTTGCGGTATTGATATTATAGGGAGGCTTTACTTTGTCTAAAATATCTATGATAGCTTCAGAAGCAAAAGCCATACCGAGTCTTAATCCAGCAAGTCCCCATGCTTTACTTAAAGTTTGCAAGACCACTAAATTTGGATAGTCCTGCAACTCCTGAATAAATGATTTTTGTTTTGAAAAATTGATATACGCTTCATCAATAACGACGAGGCCATTAAAATTATTAAGTACCATTTCTATTGAGGAACGTTCCATAGAATTTCCTGTGGGATTGTTAGGCGAACAAATCCATATTATTTTAGTGTTGGCGTCAATTAAATTTTCTAGATGAATCAGGTCTAATTGAAAATCAGGAAGTAAGGGCGCTTTTTTAATTTTAATATCATTGATGTTCGCACTCACTTCATACATGCCATAGGTGGGCGGACAAATAATAACATTATCCTTACCTGGCGCACAAAAACTTCTAAACAATAAATCAATACACTCATCACTTCCGTTGCCAATAAATATTTGCTCCGCCGGAAACGATTTGATCACAGATAAAGCAGCTTTTATAGCCACTTGATGCGGGTCTGGATAGCGGTTGTACCACTTGGTTAGTGGTGAACCAAAACTGTTTTCATTGGCGTCTAAAAACACTTTAGCAGTACCACTAAATTCATCTCTCGCCGATGAATAGGGTGCCAGGTTTTTAATATTTTCTCTCACTAATTTTTGAACATCAAACATGCTACTGTATTTATGCTTTCAAGAAATTATAATGTTTGCAAACGAATGGTGATTGCATTTTTATGTGCGTCTAATCCTTCTGCTGCTGCCATGGTTTCTACTGCTGTTCCAATGGCTTGTAGGCCAGTAGGCGTTAATTTTTGATAGGTTATTTTTTTAACAAAACTATCTACACTCACGCCACTATACGCCCTTGCATAACCACTTGTAGGAAGTGTATGGTTGGTGCCGCTCGCATAATCGCCCACCGATTCTGGACTGTAATTTCCTAAAAAAACGGAACCTGCATTGGTTATTTGTTCGCCAATTATTTCATCATTTTTGCAAGCAATAATAAGGTGCTCTGCAGCGTAACTATTTACAATAAAAATAGCCCGCTCCATGGAGTCAACTACAATGGCAGTGCTATTTTCAAGTGCCTGTTGCGCAATATCCTTTCGAGGGAGTACCGCTAATTGCAATACTAAAGCCTCGTTAATTTCATCTACTACTTTACTACTCGTACTTACTAATAGCACCTGACTATCCGGCCCATGTTCTGCTTGCGATAATAAATCAGAAGCCACAAAACCCGGATTACAAGTTTCGTCAGCTAATACACACACTTCGCTAGGCCCTGCAGGCATATCAATAGCCACACCTGATTGTTGTATCAGTTGTTTTGCCGCAGTAACATATTGATTGCCCGGACCAAAAATTTTATACACCTGCGGCACCATTTCGGTGCCGTATGCCATCGCTGCAATGGCCTGCACACCACCTATTTTATATATACTAGTAACACCTACCACCGATGCTGCATATAAAATAGCAGGGTGCACGGATCCGTCTTTTGATGGAGGCGTACATAAAATAATTTCTTTACAACCTGCTATCACTGCAGGAATACCAAGCATTAAAACCGTACTAAATAATGGTGCCGATCCACCCGGTATATAAAGTCCCACTTTATCAATTCCCACAGTTTTACGCCAGCAACGCACACCTGGCATCGTTTCTATTGTTAACGAACCATTTACCTGCGCTTCATGAAAACAACGAATATTTTTTGCAGCAAGTTGAATGGCTTCTTTTAATGTAGGCGCTAGTGATAGCGCAGCCTCATTTATTTCTGAAGCAGAAACTTGCAGATTATCAATAGTTACACCATCAAATTGTTTTGTGTAGGAAGCCACCGCTTTGTCACCACCTGTGCGTACCGCATCTAAAACACCCTTTACCACAGTTTGCAGTGCAGCATGATCCATTACTGGTCTTTGCAGTAATTCCGGAAGCGACTCTAATAAAGGGTTTACAATTATTTTCATACAATATTTTTATATCACCATTTTTTCTATGGGTACTACTAAAATTCCTTGCGCACCAGCTGCTTTTAACTGCTCAATAATTTCCCAAAAATCATTTTCATTGATTACGCTATGAACGCTACTCCAACCTGGTTCTGCTAAAGGTAAAACCGTAGGGCTTTTCATGCCAGGTAACAATGCAATGATATCCAATAGTTTCTCATTGGGTGCATTTAATAAAATGTATTTGGTGTTGCGCGCTTTTTTTACAGCCTCCATTCTAAATAATAAACGGTCAATGATGGCCTGCTTTTCGGCACTAATTAAACTTGTTGCAACGAGTACTGCTTCAGAAACCAAAATTGTTTCAGCCTCTTTTAATCCATTCGAAAATAAAGTAGATCCACTACTTACCAAATCACAAATAGCATCAGCGAGACCTATACTAGGCGCAATTTCTACACTACCACTAATTTCATGTACATCGGCGGCCACACCATTATCTATTAAATATTTAGTTAAAATAACGGGGTAACTGGTAGCCACTTTTTTGCCTTCTAAAAATGATAAGCCTGTATAATTTTCAGATTTACGCACAGCTATACTTAACCTACACTTTCCAAAACCTAATTTATTAAGCACAGTTAGTGGCTTATTTTTTTCATACACTACATTTTCTCCTACAATACCAATATCTGCAACACCATCTTCAACGTATTGAGGAATATCATCATCACGCAAAAAATAAACTTCGATGGGGAAATTAGAAGCTTCTGCCTTTAACTTGTTTAGGCCATTACTAATATCAATCCCACACTCTTTTAAAAGTTTAATAGAATCGTCGTGCAATCGCCCGCTTTTTTGAATCGCTAACCTTAATTTCATATACTTAGTTTAAAATAAAAGAGGCCTACCAAATGGTAAGCCTCTTCAATGTTTTATAATGACACAAACACCTACAGCCTACCCGTTTGGTAAGAAATGATGATGGTGGTTATGTGTAAATTGCTTCATTAGAGTACAAAAATAGCGCCTTGGTGGGCATTGAGCAAATAAAATTGAAATTTAGCCGTCAAATAACCTAAAATCCTCCACAAAACTAGCTTTTGGCAGGCTCTGCTTTAACTACCTCAATCTCAAATACCAACACACTATTGGGCGGTATGGCTTTACTTCTTGTGCGCATACCATAAGCGATACCCGCTGGAATAATAATTTTTATGGT
>CANLLM010000028.1 GCA_947491825.1 Bacteroidota bacterium | reverse complement strand
AAATAAAACAAGTAGCTGATATAAAGACACATGACAAGCGCACAGATAAGACAACAGTTCCTCGATTTTTTTGCTGCTAAAGGGCACCAAATTGTTCCATCGGCTCCCATCGTTGTAAAAAACGACCCTACATTAATGTTTACCAATGCAGGTATGAATCAGTTTAAAGACTGGTTTTTAGGCAATGAAGCCCCTAAATACAAACGTGTGGTTGATACGCAGAAGTGTTTGCGTGTAAGTGGAAAGCATAACGATTTGGAAGAAGTAGGAGTTGATACCTACCACCATACGATGTTTGAAATGTTGGGTAATTGGAGTTTTGGCGATTATTTTAAAAAAGAAGCCATTGAGTGGGCTTGGGAATTATTAACTGAAGTTTATAAACTACCTAAGGACCGTTTATATGTGACAGTATTTGAAGGTGATACCAAAGAAGGCCTTGCGTTTGATCAAGAAGCATTTGATAATTGGAAACTTTGGATTGATGAAAAACGTATTTTAAACGGCAACAAAAAAGATAATTTCTGGGAAATGGGTGATACAGGGCCATGCGGACCCTGCTCGGAAATACATGTGGATTTAAGAACTGATGAAGAACGTGCATCTATTAATGGTGCTACTTTGGTTAATAACGACCACCCTCAAGTTATTGAAATTTGGAACAACGTGTTTATGGAATTTAACCGTAAAGCAGATGGTTCGTTAGAAAAACTACCTGCACAACACGTAGATACAGGAATGGGCTTTGAACGTTTGGTTCGCGCCATTGAAGCTAAGTCATCGAATTACGACACCGATGTATTTGTTCCCTCAATTCAGTTTATTGAAAAACATTCTGGTCTTAAATATAATTTTAGCGACAGCAAGCAAGACATTGCCATGCGTGTAATGGCCGATCATATTCGTGCAATCAGTTTTGCAATTGCCGATGGACAATTGCCAAGCAATAATGGTGCGGGTTATGTTATTAGAAGAATTTTACGCAGAGCCGTGCGTTACCAATACCAGTTTTTAAACTTGAAAGAACCATTTTTATGTAAACTGGTTGAAAATGTAATTGTAGATAGTTTTAAAAACGTATTCCCTGAATTACATCAACAAAAAGAATTTGTTGTAAAGGTAATTAAAGAGGAAGAAATAAATTTTTTAAAAACATTAGAAAATGGCATTAAAAAACTTGATGGAATAAAAGAACTTGATGGAAAAGTAGTTTTTGAACTTTATGATACATTCGGATTCCCATTAGATTTAACCAAACTAATTGCTTCTGAAAAAGGGCTTAAAGTGGACGAGGCTGGATTTGAGCATGAGCTATCGCAACAAAAAGAACGCTCGCGCAAAGCAACCGAATTAACTACGGATGATTGGGTGGTGATTGGTGAAGAAAATCCAACTGCTTTTTTAGGTTATGATTTTAGTGAGGCAGAAATCAGCATTATTAAATACCGTAAAGTAAAAGCCAAAGGAAAAGAAAATTACCAATTGGTATTCAACCAAACACCTTTTTACCCAGAAGGTGGCGGACAAGTGGGTGATACTGGATTTATTAGTCATGCGAATGAGAAATTACAGATTGTTGATACCAAAAAAGAAAACAACCTGATTATACATTTTGCTGAAGCATTACCTGAAAATGCTGAAGCAACTTTTACTGCAACAATTGATGTAGATAAACGCAAATTAACTGAAGCAAACCACAGTGCAACTCACCTATTACATGCGGCTTTACGTAGTGTATTAGGTTTACACGTGCAGCAAAAAGGCAGTTTGGTTAACAATGATTATTTACGTTTCGACTTCTCGCATTTTTCGGCTATGACACCTGAAGAAATTTCTAAAGTAGAGCGCATTGTTAACCAAAAAATCAGAGAGAATATTAGTTTAGATGAGCACAGAAGTTTGCCAATTGCAGCGGCACAAACCATGGGTGCCATGATGTTGTTTGGTGAAAAATATGGCGAAAGCGTTCGTGTAATTACATTTGATGAAAATTACAGCCGTGAATTATGTGGAGGTACACACGTAAAATCAACTGGTAATATTGGCGCTTTTAAAATCATTAGCGAAAGTGGTGTTGCTGCCGGTGTGAGAAGGATTGAAGCCATTACCGCAAATGCCGTTGAAGAATTAACCAACACACAATGGAATTTAGTTAACGATTTAAAGCAGTTATTGAGTGCGAAGGATTTGATAAAATCTATTGAACAATTGATTGCTGATAAAGCAGAGATAACAAAGAAATTTGAGGTGTATGAAAACGAAAAAACTTCGGTACTTAAACAAGAACTAAAAGCAAAAATCGCATCAAAGGAATCAACCAATCAACTCATTGAACTAATAACAATTTCTTCTGCTGATCAACTGAAAAACTTATCATTCCAGCTTAAAACAGAGGTGGAAAATTTGTTCTGTGTTTTGGGTTGCGAGTTAAACGGCAAACCCATGTTAAGCATAATTATAAGTGATAATCTAGTTACAGATAAAAAATTACATGCAGGGAATATTGTTAAAGACTTAGCAAAGGAGATTGAAGGAGGCGGTGGTGGACAACCATTTTATGCTACTGCTGGAGGTAATAACTTAAGTGGTTTGAGCAAGGCATTAGAAAAGGCTAAAAACATCGTTTAATACGTATAAAATTAGCTTAAGCTGTTTGTTTTTTTACGAAACAGCTTTTATTTTAAAGTAAATTTTAAAATCATGACATTAGAGGAACAATTTGAAGAAACATCAAAGCGCCTACATACGTTATCGCAACGCCCAAGCAATGATATTTTGTTGGATTTATATTCTTACCACAAACAAGCTTCATTAGGCGATGTGCATGGTGAAAAACCAGGTATGTTCGATTTCATTAATGCGGCAAAATACAATGCTTGGGGAAGTAAAAAAGGCCTAACACGCGAACAAGCCATGCAACATTATGTTGATTTGGTAAATAGTCTTTTTGAATAAAATACTGCAGCATGCTAAAAAACAAATCCTGGATAATAACCTTATTAATATCCCAATTAGCAGCATGTAGCGGCATTAAAGTTAAAACATCAACCCAAAACAATACCGAGATAAACATCCATTTATTAGAAAAAGGTGTAAGTTTTTGGGCTTACGGGCAAGAACCTTTTTGGAACTTGGAAGTGTATGATGGCAAGGAAATAAGGTTTGAAGGAATGAACAAGCAATTTTTTGTGTTACCAACAGAGCGCATATTACCAACCGAGAGCCAAACTTATTTTTTAACTTACAATACACCAAATGGTAAGTTTAATTTATTGTTTTTACAGAAACCCTGCACCGATGCCTCGAGTGAAGAAAAATACCCCATAACGATTGCCGCTTTGTACGGTAAAGATACTTTAATGGGTTGTGGCATTAATATTTATGATAAACGCATAAATGGAAAATGGTTATTGAATAAAATTAACGGTAAAAATATACCAACCCAATTAGGTCAAAACACTATTCCGCAGCTTGATATTAATGGGGAATTAAATACCATTTCTGGCAGTACAGGCTGTAATCTGTTTAGCGGCAAATTTGTTTTACGCAATTATAAAGTACACATGGGTAGCATGGCAACCACCATAATAGCTTGTCCAAGTGCTATGGAGCCCGCTTTTTTAGCAGTATTTAACCATATTATTTCATACCAGTTAAGCAACAATACTTTGTTGCTAACCAATAATGAAGAAGTAACATGCGAATTTATCAAAACCAAATAAGACCCTGTAAAACAATTAATTAAACACATTGCAGGATTCGTTTTTTTTGGCGACTTAAACCAAATTTTATGTTTAATTTCGCACTCAATTAGATTTTAGTATAATGAGCATTGATTACAATAAATACGAAGCAGTTATAGGATTAGAAGTGCATGCACAAATGCTTAATAAAAGTAAAGCATTTTGTAGCGATGCCGTAGAATATGGAGCTTCACCTAATACATTAGTTAGTCCGATAAGTTTAGGTCATCCAGGTACATTGCCGGTGCACAATAAAGAAGCTGTAAAAAATGCAGTAAAGTTAGGTGTAGCCTGCAATAGTGATATTGCTCAGCATAATTATTACGCACGTAAAAATTACTTTTATGCTGATTTGCCTAAGGGATACCAGATATCACAACACAATACACCCATATGCGAAAATGGACATATTGATATCAAACTAAAAGATGGTAGTGAAAAACGTATAAATTTAATTCGTATCCATATGGAAGAGGATACTGGAAAAAGCATGCACGACCAGGATGTATTTGACACCTTAATTGACTATAACCGTGCAGGAACTGCCTTGGTAGAAATGGTATCATACCCAGAGATGCGCACAGGAGAAGAAGCTTATCAGTTTTTAACTGAAGTGCGTAAACTTGTTCGTTACCTAGGCATTTGCGATGGCAATATGGAAGAAGGAAGTATGCGTTGTGATGCGAATGTATCAGTAAGATTAAACAATGCTAAAGAATTTGGAGTTAAGGTGGAAGTAAAAAACATGAACTCCATTCGCAACGTAGAACGTGCCATTGACCATGAAATAAAACGCCAAATTGAAGCAATAGAAAACGGAGAAAAAATATATCAAGAGACCCGAACATTTGAAGCAACAAAAGGGATAACTATTGTTATGCGTACCAAGGAAGGTGCTAGCGACTACCGTTATTTTCCTGAACCTGATTTGCCACCTTTGCACATCACCCAACATTTTATTGATGAAGTAAAACACTTAATGCCGCAATTGCCAAAAGCATTGTTTGCTAAGTTTACAAATGAGTATAACTTGAGCGATTATGATGCAGGTGTGTTAACTGAAAGCAGAGAAGTGGCAGAATATTTCGAAGCAGTTTTACAACACACCAACAATACCAAAGCGGCTGCCAATTGGGTTATGGTTCAAGTAAAAGGATACCTGAATGAAAATGCAATAGATATTAACGATTTTGTCTTAAAACCTGAGCAAATTGCCGAAATCATTTTATTAATTGATGATGGTGAAATAAGTAATTCGGTGGCCACACAAAATGTGTTTGGCGAGTTAATTAACCAACCTGAAAAAACTGCGCTACAAATAGCTGAAGCGTTAAACTTGATGCAAGAAAGCAATAGCGATGAATTACAACAATGGATTGATGTAGCTATAGCTAAATTCCCTGAAAAAGTTATTGAATACAAAGGTGGTAAAGTTAGTTTAGTTGGATTATTTATGGGTGAGGTGATGAAATTATCTAAAGGCAAAGCAGACCCTAAAGTTGCCAGCCAAATGGTTAAAGATACACTTGATAAAGCTTAATAGAGTATAAATTGGTTTGAAGCGAAAACTGTTTTGTTTCGAACTTTAACACACATTAAACATGAAAAATATTTTTGTAGCAACTTTATTATTACTCACCATCTCCTGCAGCAAAACAGAAGAAAAAAAAGGATTTGTTGTAAAGGGAACCATCCTTAACTTAATAGGTTCGCAAATTACCATACAAGAACTTACACCTAAAGGTTTGGTTTTTATCGATTCAGCAACGGTCGCTCCAAATGGATCATTTGAGTTTAACGGTAACATTAGCGAACGCACCTTTTGTGTGATACAAATGAATAACAACGCAGCAGTCTTAGTTGTTGATTCGATGGCTGAAATTCTTATCAGTATTGATGCCAATAAACCAGAAGAATATACCGTTAAAGGCAGCAGTGAAACTGAGAAGTTAAAACAACTACTCATGGTTAACAATAAATACATGCAATTGGTGAAAACCATTGAAGGTAAATATGCCCAATACGGAGACGATGTACCTCCAGTTACCGTTCAAAAACTGATACGTGCCGAATACGACAGCATTATTAAAGCACGTGAAGTTGAAATGCAACAAACCACCATGCAATTAGAAAACTCGTTGGTGCCTTATTTTGCGACCAACTATTTAATGCCACAAGCTAACTTTGATTTTTTAAAACAAGTTGATTCAAAATATTATGCAGAGTTTGCTACAAGTAAATATGCACAAGAATTACATAAGCGAATTGAAGTATTAGAAAAAACAGCTGCAGGAAGTTTAGCTCCTGATATTGTATTGCAAGACCCATTTGGTAAAACAATTTCTTTGTCTAGCCTGCGTGGTAAAGTTGTATTGGTTGATTTTTGGGCCAGCTGGTGTCGCCCATGCCGCGAGGAGAGTCCAAACCTAGTTAAAGCATATAATAAATACAAAATAAGAGGATTTGAAATCTTCAGTGTTTCACTTGATGACAACAGAGAATCTTGGCAAAAAGCCATTAACGATGACAAATTACTATGGACGCACGTAAGTGATTTAATGAAATGGAATTCGTCTGTTGTAAATTTATACAATATAGAATCAATACCTTTTACGGTTTTAATTGATGCCGATGGGAAAATTGTAGCCAAAGATTTACGCGGAAAAGCTTTAGATGAAAAACTAGCCGAGATATTGAAATAATCAACTGTGATAACGGTAAAATAAAATACCAAGAAGCGCTCAAAATCTTGGGCGCTTTTTTTATGCCCCAAGGTCAGTAAGTTTTGCAACCTTTAGGCCACTTGGGATGCTGAGGAAATCAATCCAACTCATCTTAATACGCATCAGAAAAAGCCAACATAACGCTAACCTTGAATACGCACAATAAGTCTGACGGTTTAAAATACAAGATTAATATCCCCCAACAAATAAAAATCGAAAAGTGCTTAACATTAACTTAACTATTCCGTAATATTGAACTTATAATATTTAACGAATGTTACACAAAAATTCAGACATGGGAAACGCACACAAAATTTTGGTGGTTGATGATGAAAACGACATTCTTGAATTTATTCAGTACAACCTGAAAAAAGAAGGCTACGATGTGTATTTAGCACACAATGGCCAAGAGGCTATTACCATAGGCAAAAAAATTAAACCCGATTTAATTTTATTAGATGTGATGATGCCTGTAATGGATGGTATTGAAGCGTGTAAACAAATTAAATCAGATCGTGATTTTGAAAAAACATTCGTAGTGTTTTTAACGGCACGTGCAGAAGAATACAGCGAAATAGCAGGCTTTAATGCAGGTGCTGATGATTACATATCAAAACCAATTAAGCCAAGGGTATTATTAAGCCGCATAAGTGCTATTTTAAGACGAAAAAGTAAAGAAGTTGTAGAACAAAAAATAACAGCAGGAGATATCATTATTGACAGAGAAACCTTTTTGGTATATAAAGGTGATGGCAAAATACAATTGGCTCGTAAGGAATTTGAATTACTTTATTTATTGGCTAGTAAACCAGGTAAAGTTTTTACACGTGAGCATATACTAGAAAAAGTTTGGGGTGATGAAGTACTGGTAGTAGATAGAACTATTGATGTACATATTCGTAAACTTCGTGAAAAAATTGGTGATGATTATATTGGCACGGTAAAAGGTGTCGGATATAAATTTGAATTATGATTAGAAACCCAAAACCACTTTACATAACAGTTTTCGTTGCAGCTTTGCTTTCTTTATTTTTGGCATCATCGAATTATTTGATGAACAATGATACTAAACAAGCACTTATTATACTGATGCTTGCATTTACAGCAAGCTTCTTGTTGTTTTTTTATAGCATAGAGTATTTCATTTATCGTAAAATAAAACTCATTTACAAAACCATTCATAGCTTAAAAACACAGAAATACGATGCTCAGCTAAACAAATATAGCTTATTAAACGATCCTATTTCTAAAATGAATAAGGAAGTAATTAGTTGGGCGCGCGACCAAAAGCAACAGATGGAAGAGCTAAAACGATTGGCTGATTTCCGTAAAGAGTTTTTAGGCAATGTGAGTCATGAGTTGAAAACCCCCATTTTTAATATACAAGGTTACATACACACGCTTATTGATGGTGCTATTGACGACCCTGAGGTAAATGTTAGATTTTTAAGAAAAGCAGCGAAAAGCGCAGGTAGGTTAAGCGATTTAGTAGCCGATTTATTGGCCATATCACAATTAGAAAGTGGTGAATTGTTGATGGAAATGGAACGTTTTGACATGAATGCTTTGGTGAAAGATGTATACGAACAATTAGAAGTGAGGGCGAAAGAACGTGGCATTAGTTTGATTATAAAGGAGGGTTGTAATAAACCATTTTTGTTATTTGGAGATAGGTATCGGATTAGGCAGGTAGTATTAAATTTAGTAAATAACTCTATTAAATATGGTAAAGAGTTAGGCACCACTACCGCGGCCTTTTACGATATGGACGAAAATATTTTAATTGAGATTGGAGATAATGGAGAAGGAATATCGCAAGATCATTTACCTCGTATTTTCGAACGTTTTTATCGCGTTGATAGAAGTAGGACAAGAGAGAGTGGTGCCGGAGGGACAGGTCTAGGTTTAGCCATTGTTAAACACATTATTGAGGCCCATCAACAAGCTGTTAACGTGCGCAGCACAGTTGGGCAAGGTACCACATTTGGGTTTACACTAAAAAAGGGCTCGGCCAACTAAAGTAGCCGAGCAAAACCGTAAAGAAGAATTTAACTATTTGTTCACTTGGTACTTTGGGTATAATACCTACTTTTGTGATACAATATCTAAACCATGAAAAACCTATTACTTGCGATTTTGACGATTGGATTCATTAATAATACACAAGCACAGGTATTATTAAATGAAAATTTTAGTTATGGTAATATCGCAGACACACTAACCAATCCAGTTATTGGTGGCTCTTTATGGAAAAGGCATAGTGGAACAGGCGGTCCAATTCCATACACAACAACATCATTAAGTTATACTGGCTATGCTTCTAGTGGTACTATAGGCTGTGCCAAATTGATTAACGCCACAAGTAGCCGCGAAGATGCCAATATTGCTATAAATAGCACTACTTCAGGTAATGTCTATGTATCTTTTCTTGTTAATGTTACTTCAGGTGGTGGAGCCACCGGTGATTATTTTTTTCACATTAACGATTCACAAGGTTTATCTATTGGTATCTCATTTAGAGGTAAATTATGGATTAAAGATGGTAGCACCGCAGGTACTTTCAAGCTAGGCTTGACAAAAGGAGCATCAGTGACTAGTGCTGTTTTTAGTCAAGACTATAATCTTAATACCACTTATTTAGTTGTTTTAAAATACGTTTTCAATGCAGCAACTACAACGGACGACAGCACTTATGCATGGATATTCTCTAGTGGGGTACCAGCATCAGAACCAGCAGCACAATTAACTGCAACAGATATTACACAAACTGATCTATCAAAAGTCAGATCTATTTGTTTACGTCAAGGATCTGTTGGCAATGATACGTTAAGAATTGATGGAATCCGTGTTTCTAGTTCTTGGTCAAGTACCGCTTTACCTGTTCAATTCAAGTCATTCACTACTACAAAAGTAGATAACGCTGTGCACCTTAAATGGGCTACTGCAAGCGAAAGCAACAACAAAGGTTTTGAAATACAACGAAGTGTTAATGGAGCTAAATACCAAACAGTAGGTTTTGTTAAAGGAACTGGAAACAGCAACATTATAAAAACATACAGCTTTACTGATGCACACGGATTAACTGGTAACATTTGCTACCGCCTAAAACAAATTGATTTTGATGGTGCAAGCGCATATTCTAAAGTAACTTGTGTAAATATTGAGGCGGTTAAAACCACTGAAGTGATTACTACTCCAAACCCTTTTAACACAAGTCTTCATATTAAGTATAACAGCTTAAATGATGGTAGCGCTAACATGCAAATAATTGACATGTTAGGTAAGACACACCAAAACACAAACATGAGTGTAAACAAAGGTGAAAACATGTTAACATTAGATACAGACGCATTGCCATTAGGTATTTATTTTATACGCATAACTAACGGTACTGAGGTTACAACACAGCGTATCGTTAAAAGATAATATTCCTTATTAATAATTAGAAATCCCGCAACTTAAGTTACGGGATTTTTTTTTGTCGTTTTTATACCCCTAAAATCATCATTGAATTCATTACAATCACACTTCAAGATCATGAATAAAACATATTAATTATTAAGGGTTATATTTGAAAACATATGCCAAAGTTTTTATTCTACCTGCTTATACCCTTCTCCTGGCTTTATGGCTTAATCATTTCATTTCGCAAATGGTTATACAAGTCGGGATTATATACCCGCAGTAAATTCGATTTCCCAATTATTTGTGTAGGCAACCTTACTGCAGGTGGAACAGGTAAAACACCACATATAGAGTGGCTAATTAAAAACCTAAGCGGTAATTACCATGTGGCAGTATTAAGTAGAGGTTATAAACGCAAAACAATTGGTTATGTATTATCGTCACCAATTAGCACACCCGAACAAATTGGTGACGAGCCTTACCAGATAAAACAAAAGTTTTTACAAGTACCTGTTGCCGTTAGCGAAAACCGTGTGCTTGGCATCCCAGCGTTATTGGGTGACGAACCCAATACAGAGGTGGTTTTAATGGATGACGGATTTCAACATTTAAGCATACAGGCAGGATTTAATATTGTACTATGTGATTATAACCGTCCTTATTACAAAGATTCTTTAATGCCTTCAGGATTACTGCGAGAAAATAAGACAGGAGCCAATCGTGCTGATGTTATTATTGTATCCAAATGTCCTAGTAATTTAGGTTTGGCAGAAAAAAACAACATCAAGCAGCAGCTCAAATTACAAGCAAATCAAACCGTATATTTTAGTACCATACAGTATAAAAACATTATTGCCATTACCGATACTGCAAAACAACAAGGTATACCAAATGTCCAACAACCTACGGTGGCCCTAGCCGGAATTGCCAAAGCAAGCTTATTTATTAACCAGGTAAAAAGCATCCAACAACAAGTTATTCCATTGGTATTTAACGATCACCAAACGTACACAGACGACCGCATTCAACAACTAGCCGCTACTGCCTCTATTCATCCTAATAGTATCATAATTACTACAGAGAAAGATGCCGTAAAATTGAAAAGTTCAAGGATATTACCACACATCAACCATTTACCTATTTGGTATATTCCTATTGGAATAGAAATTTTGTTTGAAGAAGAACATCACTTGTTACAGCAAATAAATCAATACATAAAAACCGAGTTAGAAAACGCACAACATGAAACTAGTTAAACTAATGTTGATTGTATTGCTCTTGTTGTTTTGTAAACAGCAAAAAGTATTTGCGCAAGAAAGCTTGCACATGGAGCTGTTAAGTCATTACAACGATACAAACCTAACCAAATTAGGCGATACACAAATTTGGAATGACGTGATGGGATGGAACGACACGGTTAAAAATCGTGAGTATATGATTGCAGGGACTACAGATAGTTTATACTTTTTTGACATTACAGATCCTTACAAAATAAAATTATGTGCTAAGTTTTTTGGTACAAACAGCGGTTGTGTTAACCGCGATTATTACCCCTACTACCACTATTTATATGCAACTAGCGACCAATGCACTACTCCGGGTAACTTGCAGATTTTTGACATGAAATACTTACCCGACTCGGTTGTAAAAGTTTATGAGAATGATAGTATTAGTGCTTTATCACATACCATTTTTATTGAAGAGAAATCGCAGCGGATGTATATGAATTTAAACAAGCGTAAAAATCCCCTAACAGGTCAAATTGAAGTTTTTCCAATGGATATTGTCTCGTTGGAAAACCCAGAAGTACCAAAAAAAATTGGCACATTAAAATATCCCGCACCATATGAAGGAACGCGCGTTCACGAAAGTTATGTGCGTAATGACACCGCTTATTGTAGCAGCGAAAATGCAGGATTATTTATTTTTGATGTGAGGGACGCAACAAATACCGTATTGTTAAGCGCTATTACACCGCCCTACCCGGCAAATGCATACAACCACAGCAGTTGGCTTGATAGCAGTGGTAAATATATTTTATTTTGCGATGAAACACCAGAAGGTGTTGGTATGAAAATTTATGACCTAAGGGAACTCAACAATCCGCGTATTGTGGGCAATCCATTTAAAGAATCTGGATCACCACATAATGCATATTGGAAAGGCCGATATGCTTATGCAAGCATGTATTATGGTGGGGTGCAGGTTTATGATTTACAAGATAAAGACAACCCTAAAATAACAGCATATTATGATACATACCCGCAATCGTACAGTAACGGATATAGGGGGTGTTGGGGAGTATGGCCTTTTTTACCATCGGGTATAATATTAGCCAGCGACATGAGCAATGGATTATTTTTATTGCGCACTACCACACATTTAACAGTTAACCAGTATGCAAGAACAATATTGAATTTAAATGTATACCCAAATCCGTTTAACCAAAATATTAATTTTACGATAAGCGTAAGCAAGCCTCAAAGGAGTAATTTGGCGGTTTACAATTTGCAGGGTAAACTTGTAGCCGAAAAGTATTTAAATTTAAATACAGGAGCCAACAAAATAGATACAGAATTGGATTTGGAAGCAGGTTTATTTCTTTTGAAATTAATAACAGATGAGCATATTTATAAAGCTCAACTACTAAAACAATAACGTGAAGCAAAACGATAATTTATTTAATGTAATCTTGGGTATTGTGCTTATATTAAGTTCAAATAACCTTTGGGCACAGGACAGCATAAGGAAACATCCGCTTATATATAACAATGCTTGGGGTGTTGATAGGGATGTTAATTACAAAATATTAGATACCAATATGAATGAAACAGAAATTTTTCATCCTATGTATCAAAAAAACGTTTTATTTCAAGACTTGGGTAATATTGGTACAGCAGGGCGAAGCGCTATTTTCTCAATCCATCAACCTATCGGATTTAATGTAATGTTTAACCCATACGAAAGCTATATTTTATTACCCCAACAGGCTTGTTTTTACAATACAACAAAACCATTTACTGAGTTGTTTTATACCCAAGGATCAAAGGAACTATTGTTTTTAAAAGCAACGCATACTCAAAATATTTCACCTCGATGGAATATTGGAATTGATTTTCAACGCATCTCTTCCGAAGGTTTTTTATTGAGACAAAAAACAAGTCATTACAATACACAAGTCACAACCAATTACCACTCTAAAAATAAAAGGTATTATTTATTAGCTGCATTTTCATGGAATAAAGGAACACTACAGGAGAATGGTGGTATTACCAGTGACTCGGCTTTTGAAGCATTGAGTGGAAGTAATAAAACTGTAAATGTTAATTTATTTCTAAGTCAAAACCAATACCGTAACCGCAGTGCGTGGGTTAAACAATATTACCGATTTGGCAAATCTTATAATACAATGATTGGAGATGATACGTTGTATCATTTTGAACCTAAATCTCAAATCAGTTATACTATTAAGGCTGAAGAAACTTCGCATATTTTTATTAACTCTGGAGATAGTAACAACATACTTTTACCTAATCATTTTTTTTCAACCGTTGCAAATCAAACCTATGATTCGTTACACAACGGCATATTAGAAAATAAAATTAGTTACAGCTGGCTGAATACAACAAAAGAATTAACGCGGACTTTTATAAGTGCAGGAATCTGCCATCAAGCTGCGGTAATATCCCAATCAACCTACGTTAACAATCATCAAAACTTAATTGCCGAGGTACAATTTGAAAAAATAAATAAAGGAAATAACACCTTCAGTTTTTTTGCTGATGGAAGCGCGGTTTTATGGGGATATAACCAGAACAACCACCTAATTAAAGCAGGTTTAATTTTTACGAGCAAACCACTAGAGCTAACATTTAGTGCGTCACAACAGGTGTATACTCCAGATTATTCAATGTTAAAATTTGTTTCAAATCAATTTATATGGGAAAATAAATTTGACAATTCGAGCAGTTTAAGTCAACATATAGTGATAAAATCGAATACACTTAAAAATAACTTTACCTTAAGTGTTAATCACTATTTAATTAGCAAGCACTCCTACCTAAACCAAGATTTATTGCCCCAGCAAGCAAGTGTTAACGCCAATGTAATACACATTCAATTAGACAAAACATTAAAAGTAGGTAAATTTTTCTTTAGTCACAACTTACATTACCAAAAAAGCAATGCAAAGTACATCCCGGTACCCAGTTTTGGTGGTCTGTTACGGTACTATTTTCAAACAAACTTTTATACCAGCAAAATACAATTAGGAGTGGATGTATTTTACAACACCGCATATTATGGCATGGGTTGGAGTCCTGCAACACGAATGTTTTACTTACAAGAAAAAAGTAAAATCGGAAATTATCCATTAATTAATCCATTTGTAAGTATGCAAATAAAGCGTGCTGTTCTATTTGGAATATATGAGCATGTAAACCAAAATGTAATCAATACTGGATTTTACAATGCGCCCCATCATCCTATTTCTTTACAAAGTTTTAGAATGGGGATACGCTGGCGATTTTATAATTAACCATCCATGATTGTTTGGTAATGGAATGAATGATTTAATCACCAAACAATAGATTACTAAATGCTGCTATTTTTATACAAAAAAGTACAAGCACCAACACTTAAATTGCGTGAGGATGTATTGAATACCTTGCACAATTAAAAAACATTTTTAGTTGTCGTTTAAGGAAATTAACGCAGCCCAATAAATTAAATATTAGTATTTAGTAAAAGGGGTTTTACAATCAACTGAAAATATTTGTCGTATCAGAAACTTAGGCGTGTCTATCACTTCATAACTATAATTGCTTGCATATTGCTATTGCAACAAAAAGCAGGTGCTATTAATATTTCCAACGTAAGATTTTGGAATACCATACACGGATTACAAAATAGGGTTGTCAATAGTATTGTTAAAGACCTCAATGGATATGTTTGGCTAGGCACTCAAAATGGTCTAATTCGATTTGATGGAAGAACATTTCTAAGATACAGTCAAATAGAATCCAAAAATAAATTGGATAATGAAACTATTAATTGTATGTCAATTTTAAATGATAGCATTTTATGGGTCGGAACCAGTAACGGATTATACAACATAAATCTAAATAATTACAGCTCCAAAGAAATTTGCCTTCCTCAGCTTAAGGAAAATTGCATAGGTAAAACAGATATTCGGGTTATATATACGGGCCATTCCGGCTTTACCTTTATTAGCGGTGAGCAAGGAGTATGCTGGCTAATGCGAGATGGAAACTTTACCCAAATAAAAAATCCATATTCTAATGATTCCTTATTCGAAGTTATTACATCGGCAGTGGAAGATAAAAACCAACACATTTGGTTTACAAGCGCTAGAAAACAACTCTATATTTTAAGTTTAAAAAGCAAAGAAGTAGTTCGCCAAAGATTATTTACCAAGGATGTATATTCCATGAACTACTCTACTACTAATGGAATACTTGTTAGTGCCATAGGAGGGGTTTATAAACTTGACACGAATAGTAAAAGTTTACTTACAGATAAAAATTTGTTGCATCCAAATACGAATATTATCCTATGTGAAGAAAAAAACAAAGGATGGCTTGCTGTTGGTGATCAGCAATTGATCTATTACAACAACAAAATAGAGCAAGATGTATCTTCTATTTTCAACATATTAGGAGAAATAAATTATGGTATTAAATGCATTTACCGCAGTAATAATGATGTATGGGTAGGAACAAACTTCGGTTTGCTTAAGTTTACCCCATCAGAACAAAGCATAAAACATATTTTCAGAAACATCACCTTTAAAAATGATGAAAGCAACCACAGTGTAAGGGGCGGATGCGAACTTCCAGGAAAAATCATGCTATTGGCTACATACGAGGGTGTAATAAAATCAACACCCCCATACACAAAATATGAACTGATTATTCCTGAAAAAAAATACGGCTTTGTTTCTTATGCACTAGCATACGAAAACCAAACATTATGGATTGCAAGTGAAGGATCAGGACTCGTTAAATATAACCTATTAACGAAGAAAGCTCGAATACTTAATAAAACTTCAGATGGCATAAAACCAAGATTTTTACTTTGTATTTATAACGATTCAAACCAAAACAGATTATTGCTTGGTTCTTATTCAGGATTAGTAATTTTCGACAAGCAGAAAGAAACATTCGTAAAAAAAACAATCAAGATTGGTAATGTGAACACAGATAATTCTATGATTTATCATATCGAATTTATTGACGGATTCTACTGGATTGCAACAAGCAAAGGAGTTGCAAAATGTGACAAAAATTTAAACACTTTAGCCTTACCAGAGCAATTAAGTAAATTATATAACACGCCTGTTACTTGTCTATTAAAAGACAATTCACGAAACATGTTATGGATAGGTACTTTAGGAAAGGGACTTTACTCTTATAATTTCAGATCGCAGCAACTGGACAACTATACTTTTAACAAGGGCTTTGCAAATGACTTTGTTGCAGGAGTTAAGCAAACCGATGTAAATACTATTTGGGCAACAACCTACAATGGGATTTGCAAAATCAATCCCGCTACAAAAATATTTACTAACTTATATACTGATCATGGTCTAAGCCACAATGAATTTAATCATGGAGCCACATATATAAATAGTAGTGGTACTTTATTTATTGGAGGACTCAACGGATATAACATCATCGAAAAAAACATTAATATTAAGAATACAACAACTAGGGATAAAATTTTTATTTCCAAAATTTATCAGCTTAACGGAGATGAAGAGATAACATTATACAACTGCCAACAAAACCATACAATTAACTTACCAATCAATAATAAAATTCTAGAAATAGAGTTCGGAGTGAATAATTACAGTCAACCAGAAAACAATGCATTTGCATACATGATAGAAGGGGTTGATAATGATTGGATAGATATTGGAAGCAGGAATTTTATACGATTTACAGATATGAAACCTGGTAAATATAAAATACTCATTAAGGCATCTGGATTAAACGGAAAATGGCTTGCAAAACGATTTGTAATTAACATTAATGCAGAAGGCTATTTTTATAAAAAATGGTGGTTCATTGTCCTGTTTTTTGTTACGATGCTTATAACAGTAATTACATTTTTTAGATTAAAACTCACTAGATTAAACGAATTGGC
Source organism: Bacteroidota bacterium (assembly GCA_947491825.1). Lineage (GTDB taxonomy): Bacteria > Bacteroidota > Bacteroidia > UKL13-3 > UKL13-3 > UBA6183. Next base: position 11,448 of record CANLLM010000028.1, on the reverse strand, counting down.
AAACCTACGATTACAAATATCAAGCGACTTACATGATGAAGTGGGGAGCATATTAACAGCTGTTGGAATGCAAGCAGAGTTATTGAATTCAGGAAATAACCAAACAAATGTAAAAGCCCTCAGTAAAATAGCCGAAACAAGCCGAACTGCTGTATCAAATATGAGAGATGTGGTTTGGAGCATAGATGCAAGAAACGACAAGTGCAGTGATTTATTGGACAGGATGCATGAATACATCGCGCTCATTTTTGATGGCGAAAGTATAGGCCACACCTTTAATAAATACATTGACTCCCCAAACCAACAAATTGAGTTGGTGATAAGACAAAACACCTACTTAATATTTAAAGAGGCGCTAAACAACATTGTTAAGCACGCAAACGCAACAAAAGTATCTATAAACTTCACCTACAATAACAAACTGCTCCATTTAGTAATAGAAAACAATGGAAAATCTGATGATTCAATAACTAGAATAGGAATGGGGATTAGAAATATGGAAATGCGTGCCATAAAAATGAAAGCTGAAATCTGTATTGATTCTAAAAATAAATACAGGATAGAATTAACCAAGCGATTTTAATGGTACATGATTATGTACCATTAAAATCATTTCAAATATCGAAATTGCATTTTACTTATGATCTCTATTTTACTAATTGAAGACGACTTTAATATTCAGGAAGCTCTCAGGGAGTTCTTAGGAAACCAAAAAGAATTTGAACTTGTTGGCGCTTTCTCTAATGCTGAAAAATTTAGAATATCAACATGGACCAATAGTCCTGATGTGGTATTATTGGACATTAACCTTCCAGGTATTTCAGGTATTGAACTTATTCCAGAATTAAAAATAAAATTTCCGAATGCGGCAATTTTGATGCTAAGTGTTAATTATGATAACGATAGTGTTTTTAAATCCTTACAAGCAGGGGCTGATGGCTACTTAAGTAAAGAAACTCCACTTACCAAAATTAAAGATGCCATTATTGATATAAATAGTGGTGGTTCGCCAATAACACCTGCAATTGCCCGTAAAGTGTTTGATTTTTTTAATGCCAAACAAAATATTTCAGAAGATTTAAGCGAACGTGAAAAACAAGTAGTAGATGGGATTGTTGCAGGATTAAGCTACAAACTAGCTGCCGACAACATGAATATTTCCATTGATACGGTGCGCAAACACATTAAAAGCATATACCGAAAATTACACATCAACAGCAAGGGCGAGTTAATAGCTAGATACCATGGAAATAAATAACGCTATTTATTTAAAGCTATAAAAAGCTGCATCAATGGCTTTTTTATGGTTTACGTTTTCATTTTTTTCTTCTTAGCAGAAGGAAATAAAATATTGTTTAATATCAGCCGGTATCCTGGGGAGTTGGGATGTAAGTTTAAATCTGTTGGTGGTTCTCCTACCTGGTGTTGGTAATCTTCAGGGTCGTGACCACCATAAAATGTCCAGGTACCTTTTCCCGATGTGCCATGTATGTATCGCGCTTCTCCAAGTGTTTTTGTTTCTCCCAATACCAATACATCACTTTTAATAAACTGTTTGCGGTAAGCAGTGGTTTGTCCGTAAAAACCTTTTACTACCTTGGTGTGGTTTTGGCATAACATGGTTGGTACCACATCCCACTTTGCCGAAAAATCGAATAAAGTAAATACATCGTTTTGTTCGGTTACAGGTCGTGTTTCGGGTGTATTATCAATATATGAATACTCGTATTCGTAAGGATTCATTTTTAATTTAAAGTCTTTAAACGCAAATGTATTTTGGTAATTTAATTTACCATCAGCTGAATTGTCTGCGGGGTCACCATCAAACATCGACTCGCAGATATCAACACCATCAGCCGCCAAAGCAATATCATAACTATCGGTGGCGCTGCACATGGCAAATAAAAATCCACCTCCCGCAACAAAGTCTCTTATTTTTTTGACTACAGCCAATTTCAATTCACTTACTTTTTTAAATCCATGTTTAGCAGCCATCGCTTCATTTTCCCTCACCTCTGCTTGGTACCATGCAGCGTTTTGAAACGAAGCCCAAAACTTCCCATACTGGCCTGTAAAATCTTCGTGGTGTAAATGTAACCAATCGTAGGTAGGTAATTTTCCGGTTAGCACTTCATCATCAAAAACAGTTTCGTAAGGTATTTCGGCATAGGTTAAAACCATGGTTACGGCATCATCCCAAGGTTGTTTTGTTTTGGGTGAATACACAGCAATCTTAGGCGCTTTATGAAGTTTTACTAACTCCATATTTACGTCTGATTTGGCAATTTCATTTAATATCAACCCAACCTCTGCTTCACTAATTACCTCGTGGGAAACACCGCGGATCCTGCATTCTTTTTCTATGGCATCTGTGTATGGCAACATAAAACTTCCATCACGGTAGTTTAACAACCAATCTACATCTAAATCTTGTTTTAGCACCCAAAAAGAGACCCCGTATGCTTTTAAGTGATTTTTTTGCGCTGGATCCATAGGTATAAGTACCCTATTTGCACTTGCAGTAAGTATCAAAACCGAGCAAAAAAATAGTAATGTAAGGTGTTTCATATATTAACTTTTATGACAGGAATTTAGTGGTTTAGTTATTGATATTTTCATTTTCAAAACGCATCCATTTTCCTTGTTTACGCATCACCATTTCTATCACTTCTCTAACACAACCATGTCCACCATTTTTATCAGAAACATACTTAGCAATTTCTTTAATATCATTCACTGCATCAGCTGGACAACAAGGAATACCGACTAATTGCATCACTTCATAATCAGGCAAATCATCACCCACATAAAGTATTTCTTCTTGTTTAACCCCAATTTCTTCACACAATTGAGTAAGCATGTCTACCTTATTTTTAACCCCTAAATAGATGTGTTTTATTTTTAAAAACTCTAATCTTTTGCGCACACCAAGTTGATTGCCTCCGCTTATAATAGCCACATGAAAACCGGCAAGTAAAGCACGCTCTATTCCATAACCATCTTTAATATTAAATGCCCTAACTTGTTCCCCACTTTCTAATGCTAGGGTCATCCCATCTGTTAAAACCCCATCCACATCAAACACAAAACACTTAATATTTTCTAATACTATATTCACCATTATTCGATTATTTATTTTTAGTTGAATTTACATGAAACTCACGTATGCTTTTACTAAGTAATTCATAAATCTGTCTATACTCAGGGTATTGCTGCAACACATCTAGGTGAGCAGAAATAGTGGCTGTATCATTTCTAACTACAGGTCCAGTTTGCACATCAATAGGATTATGTGTTACCGCATTATGAGCTGTTTGCAAAATAATTGGCTTTAATAAATCAAACGACAATTGGTGCTGCTCCAACAACTGTTTTGCAATAGCAAAAAGGTGGTTAGAGAAATTATTGGCAAACACCGCTGCAACATGTAAAGCTTGGCGCTGATCTGTATTTGCCACTTGTACCTTTTTACTGATACTTGAAGCAAAATGCCACAATATTTTTTCGTCTTCGAGATTTGATGCTTCTATTAAAAAAGGAACATTATTTAAATCAGCTGTTGAGTTTTTATTAAAAGTTTGTAGACCATAAAAAACCCCGTATCGCTGATTGTTTTTTAAAGTATCCATAGCAGTAAATCCTGATGTATGCAATACCAATCCATTTACCTTCAATTGATTTGAAACATTTTCAATAGCATTATCACTAACAGCAATTAAATACAAATCGGCATTGGTAGGTAGTTTATTAAAGTTGTTCATTGCATCACCACCCACTTCAACTGCAAGTTGTTGTGCATGATTTAAATTACGACTATAAACGGCCGTAATTGAAATGCCCGTGTTTACAAATGCTTTTGCAAAACAAGTGGCTACGTTTCCAGATCCTATGATAACAGCAGTTTTCAATATAAATATTCTATAACAATTGAAGCATAAACATAATTAATTAACATGGCTTAAGCAAGTTAATTGATAAGTCGTTCGGGATTCGTTTTAAATAGCTAAACACAGTTAAGCGCTGCCAATTTACCATTTCGATTTTAACAATACTTTTTACCTTCCACTTGTTCAGCGCAAGACATTTAATTTTTTGTTTAATTAAAATCATCTACCTAAAACGCCCTTTTAAATACACTTCATTGAGTTTCGAAATGGAAGTAACTATAATCCGATTCTAAAATCTAATTTCGCACACGTTGATATTCAGACAATCTGCGCCAAATGGCCAACAGGAAGCCAATAATCATGATAATAGTTCCTGCCCAAACAAAATTAATCCAGGGAAATACTATGGCTTTCATTATAATAAAATCGCCACTGGTATCTTGCTCAGCTGTTTCTATGGTTATGGTTTTGGTTTGAGGATTAACCCCCATAAATTTAAACCTTAACTTCGCTTCATCAACAATACTTTCAAACCTAATCTCTGAATTCTCGCGTATTCCGTACATTGGAGTAGCACTGTAAGTACCATTTAATGCATAAACTTTTAACTCTGCGGCAATCAATAAACTTAAATTCTTAACATCTAAATTAGTCTCTTTTGCGTTAGAATTTATGTTCTCTAATATGGCATAACCATTGTTGGTGTATATGGTGTCGCCAAGTTTAACTTCATGTAATTTTTCATGAACAAACTTGGTTGTTTTTTCTTTTGGCACAGAGCTTACGTATGTAAATACATCATGGCTGATATAATGTTTGGTATCAGGGTTGGCTACCAATCCCATTTTAGGGTTGATTTGTGCGTTTGGATATAAATCAAATTCGTAATCAACCAGATTAGAATTTTGTTTTATTTTTTTATAATGTACCTGAAAGTAATTATTAACCCATTCTGTTGAGTCAGCCTTGTACTCAATTTCATAATCACCCATACGCAATGCTTTACCTTTTTCAAGGTACACATGCTCCCTATTGGCTTGCGCATCAAACTCGGGGTTTAATTGCATGCCACTTTGGTTAATGGAAATTACTTGTTTATTAGCAGATGAAACCAATACGCCAACTAAAACAATTCCAAAACCGATGTGTGCAACATTTGCGCCAACCATTTTAAACTTACCAGTTAAATAAGGACGCATGGTAAATAAGTTTGCTACAATTGCATAAAGAGAAGCAAACATTAGCCCAACATAAAACCAATTTTTAAGTTCGAATAAAAACATGGCTGCAACAGATAGTATAATTGATATGGCAGCTTGGCTTAAAATATTAATCAATCCCTCCTTGGTATTTTTTTTATATTTCAACAACTGACCAATTCCAGTTAGCAATGCAATGATAATGGCCATTGGCATTTGCCATTTGTTATAGTGTTGAATAACATCGCTAGGAGGAGCCATATTGGTTCCAAAAACTTTATTAAACACAGGAAGTGATGTAGTTAATATGATTTGAAATGCAGAAATGGTTAGTACTAAACTACCAATAAACATCCAAAATTCACGGGTGTAAGCATCTTCATCTTTGGCACTGCGTGGTAACTCTTTCCAACGTTTAACCAGCATAAAAATTGATAAGCCAAGAAACACAAACATAAATAACAAGAGCTGCCCGCTCATGCCTAAATCTGTAAAAGAATGAACAGATGCATTTCCTAAAATACCACTACGGGTTAAGAAAGTTGCATATAATACCAATAAGAAAGTTGCAATAATAAGTATCATACCAACTATTAAGGCATTACCTGTTGTTTTGTAAATAATCATGACATGCACACCGGCAATTAAAATTAACCAAGGAACAAGCGATGCATTTTCTACTGGATCCCATGCCCAATAGCCACCAAAACTTAAACTTTCATAAGCCCAGAAACCACCCATAATAATGCCAGTCCCCAACACCATCACACTAATTAGTGCCCATGGTAAAGCAGGCTTTACCCAACCTACATAATCACGTTTCCATAAACCAGCGATTACGTAAGCAAAAGGAACAATGGTGGTAGCAAATCCAAAAAACAAGGTGGGTGGGTGAATAACCATCCAATAGTTCTGTAACAAAGGGTTTAAACCGTTTCCGTCTATTATTTTACTGAGGTAATCGGCTTGTTTAAATATTGGACCTTCTATCGCATTGCGCAACAATTCAAAAGGACTGCTGCCAATTTTATATCCAAAAATTTTAACCCCAATAAGCATGGATGTAAGTACAATTTGACACATCATTACAACCGCCATTACTTCAAACTTCCAAGATTTGGCTGTACGCACCAGTATGTTACCAATTACCACATGCCAAAAAATCCACAATAGAAAACTCCCTTCTTGCCCTTCCCAAAAACATGATACCATATACTCAAGAGGTAAGTCGATAGACGAATGTTGCCAAGCATAATGGTACTCAAACAGATGCAATCGAATAATTAAAAACAACATCAACACAATACTTAACACAGAAAAAGTGTGGGTATAAAATGCGGCTGTTGCTATTTTTTGCCAAGATTTTTCCTCGGGGTTATTTGCGGCTAATAAGTAGGCAAAGGTTGCGATAATAGCTGTACCAAATGAAACGACAACGGCCAAATGCCCTAGGTTTCCGTATATCAGGCGTTCGCCAATAAATTGTACTTCGTTCACGATTTAAAACGTATTAAATGTAGTTGCAAAAATAACCTTTAAAACCACAAAAAAGCCTTGTTGTATGCTTATTTTAAACTTGGTTATAAGATTGGGTTATGTAGTCGAGTTTAGCTTTGGTTATTAAACAGATACCAACAAAAAAGCCCAACTAATTTCACGAGTTGAGCTAAATAATCCATCTCCAAAAGTATTTAGCCTTGAGGTGCTTGCCCTTCATTATACTTACTTGGACATTTTAATAAAATTTTGTTGGCTTCAAAATAATCGCCATTCATTTTGCCAATAATTACCACTTTTTCGCTGCGTTCAAAATCAGCGGGTTCAGGCGCTCTGTAAACTACTTTACTTTCTTTACCCTGCTCATCTATTAAATAAAAAATAAACAAGTTGGCATCTAACTGCGGATTATACTCGCGTGGTTTTTCTTTGTTTAAAACACCAACCACATGGTACTCTTTATCGGGATTTTCGGATGCTTTAGTAAAACCCTCGTATGTACTTGAATCACCATAAGTGCTAATTATAGCGCCAATAGCTACAGCTATTAAAGCAATGATAACAATATGCGTCTTTTTCATTGCGCTATTTTTTTTCTAGTTTAGAAAGTTTTCTGTCGATACTAATTAAGTAACCAACAATACCAATAAATATAATGGAAATAACAGCTACCGTGACTTCAAATTTATGAGTTGATGCCTGCTCTGTTACAACTTGTGTTTGCAACAAGATTGTATTAAGAATACTACTATTCATGGTCTAATTGTTTTTGTTTTATAAGTTCTTTCCGAATAGCCAAATCCGCAATCCAATATCCTATTAGTGTCCAACCTATTACTGCCGGATAAAATACCAACCTTAATTTACTATCTAAATCATAACTATTAAAGCCTGGATTACCGCCATTACCCGGGTGCAAACTTGCAGTTAATCGGGGTAATATAAAAATCAATACCACGAAAATGGGAAAACTAAATATGTTGTAAACGGCCGAAACGCGTGCACGTTTTTCGTCATCTTCAATACTACTGCGCAAAACGATGTAGGCAAAATACATTAACATACCAATAGCAGCGCTGTTTAACTTAGGATCATTTGTCCAATAAGCACCCCAGGTATTTTTAGCCCAGACCATTCCTGTTAAAATGCCCATCATACCAAACAAAACACCAACGTTTGCAAGTTGAGAAGATTTGATATCATCTTTTAAATGACCTTTACGCAAAAACTTAATGGCATTAACCATTGAGCCCAATAACAAAAGTACCATGCCAAACCACATGGGCACGTGGTAAAACAAGTTTCGTATACTTTCTTCTAAAATTGCTAACTTAGGTATAGGAGTAAGTAAACCCCAAACAAGTGCATATACGACCAATACTGCACCTAATATTTTCCACCATTTTATCACATTACAAAGGTAATTTATATGTACCAAAAATTTCATAGGTATTTAATAGTATATTTTATAGTAATGTTTAACATGAATTTATAACAATTGTTAAGATTCAATTTATACCCATTTACAACTTGCATCCAATAAAAATAACAAATACAAGCTGATTAAGTGTGTGAATACTTATATTTTCGCACAAGACGATAGGTAAAAGAACGAAAATTACATGTCAGATTACACCTTAATTACAAAAAAAATAGTTTCACTTACCCGCGATACCAAGGGTTTTTACTTCAACGTACCATTAAATTTAAACTATAATGCGGGGCAGTACATTACTTTATTATTAAACATTGATGGTAAAGAAATTCGCAGACCTTATTCTTTGTGCAGTTCTCCAAATCTTGAACATGAATTATGCGTTGCTGTTAAATTGATCGAGAATGGTGAAGCAACGAGGTATCTACATGGTAATCTTAAAGTGGGTAATGAAATAAAAATACTAAAACCAAACGGTAAATTTATTCTACCAAAAGAAATACCGAAGCAATTATTTTTTATGGCAGCAGGTAGTGGAATTAGCCCCATTTTAGGATTGATGAAACAAGCACTTCACCAAACACAAAGTGATGTAATTTTGGTATACTCAAACTCAAGCAAAGACGATTGTATCTTTTATCATGAACTAAAAAACCTCGAAACCCTTTTCGTTAAACGCCTGAAAATTATTTGGTTGTTTAGTGACAATAAAAACTTAATGCTGGCACGCTTAAACAGATTTAGGCTGGAGGAATTGGTAAACCAACACATACCCAATAAAACAGAAGTATTATTTTATACCTGTGGCCCATTTGCCTATATGGAAATGATTTTTATTACATTACTTACCATGGGTTTTAATCATGAACAATTGTTTAAAGAAACTTTTACCAATTACGAAGAAGATGATGATGACGAAGGAAGTTTACTAACAGATAAAGAAGCACTAAATTATACCGATGCTGAAATAACGATTCACATAAATAAACTTAAACACACCTTTAATTTAAAAGCAGGTGAAACCATATTACAAGCGGCTCAAAAAAGTGGATTAGAGCTACCATACAGCTGTATGCGTGGCATGTGCAGCAGTTGTGTTTGTCAATTAAATAGTGGCTCGGTACACCTTCATTATAACCAGATATTAACTGATAAGGAATTAACTAACGGCCGTATATTAACCTGTACTGCTCATCCATCCACGCCTATTATCGGGTTAACTTTATCAGACTAGCAAAGCTTTAATTTGAATACGAATAGTTTAGCACAAACACACTTATATTCGCAGCATGAAACTTGATATTTTAGCATTTGCAGCACATCCAGATGACGCAGAATTAGCCGCAGCGGGAACTTTATTGGCACATATCGCTTTAGGTAAAAAAGTGGGTATTATTGATTTAACCCGAGGCGAATTAGGCACACGCGGATCGGCTGATTTACGAGATGAAGAAGCAGCTGAATCAACAAAAATATTAGGAATACATGCCCGCGAAAACTTAAGAATGAGGGATGGTTTTTTTGTGAAAGATGAAGAAAGCTTACTAAAAGTAATTACCATAATACGCAAGTACCAACCAGAAATTGTTTTATGTAACAGTGAAATAGATAGACATATTGACCACGGGCGTGCAGGCGATTTGGTACATGATGCCTGTTTTTTAAGTGGTTTGCGCAAGATAGAGACCCAACTCGATGGGAAAATACAGGATGCCTGGAGACCAAAATCAACTTACCATTACATACAAGATTATTACACTAAACCAGATGTGATTTTTGATATTACTCCTTACTTCAACCAAAAAAACGAAGCCATAAAAGCGTTCAAATCGCAGTTTTTCAATCCAACTTCAAATAATAACGAACCAGAAACACCTATTTCTTCAGCAGATTTTTGGACTTTTTTAGAAGCCAGAGCGCGCCAATTTGGAAGGTTAATAAACGTTACCTATGCTGAAGGATTTACAGTAAAAAGACCAATTGGGTCAATGGATTTAACAGCACTTTTGTGAAATTAGTTAATTCTATCTGCAGTTGATGTAACACCAAACTGGCTAAAGTGATGAATGAAATGTTTATAGTGAAACCATAACCACTCTTGATAGTTTAGTTCACCAAAAATATAGTTTAATTGTGTTTTTTCAGGTTGTGATTCAAAATGGTTTTTAAATATAATAATAGCATCTATTAAGCTTTTTTTTGCAGCAAGCAAATCAGCGAATTCATGAGGCATCGGTTCAATTGGCAAAAGCACATTTCTATAATCGCGCTGCATTGGTCTATCACTCAACAAAGCAATTTTTTTCAACTTTTCTAATTTGTCAATTGGAGTAGCTAGTGTAATAAATTGTATACCACTACTCATTTTTACAGCAATAATTAAATGCTCTACCATTTGTTGCGCGTCCATTTTACCCCAAAGAGCAACATTGTCAACAGTTAATACAGATAACCAATTACGAAAATCATCATCTAAAAATTGTTCCAGTTCTTGTATCGTTTTCATAAATTATAGTTTACCTATTTAACAATCAAATGTTGGGCTATTTTTTTGTCATCATTTAAAATATGCAATGTATAAACGCCACGTTTAAGTTTTTTAACACCTTGCAGTTTAAATCTTACAAAACCAGGCTGCTTGATATTTTCAGTTTGAGAAAAAACCTGCTTCCCGAGCGCGTTAACAAGTGTTATTTTTAGTTTTTCTTCGTGGTTTGCGTAAAAGGTTAAATGATGGTTCTTATCATCTAATACACTAATATCAAGTAAGGTATCTTTAGGGTAATTAATTGTAAATTGGTATACTAAATATAAGTTAGGAACTCCATAACCAAAGTACTTGTTAGGCTTATAGTAGTAAGACCCACTTAAATGCAACCATTTTATAATTTGAGTTGCATTGTTGTTTTTTATTATAGGCCACAAACAAGCAATACCACCTGCTAAAATAGGGCACGAGTAACTGGTACCATCCCCCTCATAAATAGTCCCCATTTCACTTGCAATTGTTACGTTTTCTCCTAAAGCCATCAAATCAGGTTTAATACGACCATCGGATGTTAAACCAATAGATGAAAAATCTGCTAATCGTTTTTTGTTATCAACAGCTCCAACTGTTATCACCTCACTTGCATCTGCAGGAAAAGCGATTTTTTTCCAGTCATTATCACCTTCATTACCCGAGCTATTTATGACTAATAAGCCCTTTTTTGATGCACAACTTGCTGCTTGTGTTATCCAAGCTGTTTTACCATCAAGATGCTTCTGCTCATAGTTATATTTATCGTGATCAAATTCATTATAACCTAACGAAGAACTGATGATATCAGCCCCTATACTATCAGCATATTCAGCGGCTATAGCCCAATAAAATTCTTCAACAGGAAACTCTGTTGTGGCATCTTCCGATCGCAAAAGTACATACTTGGCT
>CANLLM010000027.1 GCA_947491825.1 Bacteroidota bacterium | reverse complement strand
TTAGTAACTCAGCTTTTGTAACCAATGTATTTAATAACAGTATTGTTATCAGTGGAGCTTCGGCATCTGGTGCTAATAATTCGTATGCTTTGGTTCGTGGAAACAACACGGGTAGCTCTATATTTACTCTAATGAATATTAGAAACAACGTTTTAGCAAATGTTAGAACGGGAGGAACTGGTAATCATTATGCGATTTCAAATCAAACCACTACTCCTTCTAATAATGAGTGGGGTAATGTAACAAGCCAATACAACTTATTAGCAACAGCAAATTCAGCAGCTGTTGGCGAATGGGGTGTTTCTGCTCGTAATTACAACGATTGGTTGCTTAACTCTTTAGGCGATAATTGGAGTTATTACATGCAAAGCGGTACAGGAGCTAATCAACTTAACTTAACTAATTTATTTACCAATGTAGCTTCGGGCAACTTGGGTCTACAAACAGCTAATGCTGAGGCATGGTATTTATTTGGAAAAGGTATAGCAGGTTCTATTGTTAACAATCTAAATACAGATTTTGCAGGAACAACTAGAGGTACAACATTAGGTTTAGGTAATACAATTGGAGCTGTTCAATTAAACAGTTCTCCAGCTGGTTTGCCACCTGTTGCAATTGCCTCTGCAGCTCCTACTGCTAATGGAACAACTATTTTCAGATTTGCTAATCGTCCGGTTGTAACTTTAAATTGGGGAGCTTCTGTGCCAACTTCTGCAACGTTATTTAATTATGCAGGAGTAAATCCTCCTGGTGCATTAGGTGGTAATAACCTTAACCAATATTCTAGGGTATCGGTTTCGGGTGGAACAGCGCCATATAACTATACAGCAGTTGTTCATTATGATCCTGCTTTAATCGGAGGTGTTATCTCTCCAGGTAACATGCGTGTTGCTAATGAAACAACTGGTTCAACAGCTTCGAGTCCAGTGTGGCAATTGCAAGCAATATCTACGGTTAATACGGCAAACTTTACGTTAACTAGTGCGCCAATCAGTTCTTCACTTGCTAATTTCTATTTCTCTGCAAATGAAAATACAGCTCCTCCAACAGTTTCATCATTCACTCCTAACGTAAGGGAAATTGGAGGTACAGTATCTATCAGAGGTTCTTTATTCACGGGTACCACTGCTATAAGCTTTAATGGTACTAGCCAACCAACATATACTGTTGTTAATGATACGTTGATTAACACAACAGTTCCTGTGGGTGCAACTACTGGTCCAGTTTCTGTAACCAATCAAAATGGTACAGGAACAAGTGTAGCTAATTTTACGGTTATGCCTGCTCCAACAGTTACTTCACTATCTACAACCTCTGGTACATTTGGAACAGCGGTTACGATTACAGGTACAGGATTTACTTGGGCCACTCAAGTAAGGTTTAATACTACCACAGCAATCTTTACTGTTGTAAATAACACTACCATTACTACAACCGTTCCTTCGGGCGCAACAACAGGTACAATAAGTGTTGTAAACCCTGCGGGAACAGCAACCAGTACTTCAACGTTTAACGTAATTGGTGCCCCTACCATTACCAGCTTTACACCTGCATCAGGAACTGTTGGGACAACTGTTACGATCAATGGAACAAATTTCCAAGCAATTACAGGTGTTACATTTAATCTAGTTACAGCTTCTTATAGCGTTGTTAGCTCGACTCAAATTACCGCTACGGTTCCATCGGGATCTACAACAGGGCTAATTAGAATAACAAATGGTTCTGGAACGGCAACTAGTGCTACTAACTTTACAGTTTTACCGGTACCTACAATTGACGCCTTTACACCAAGCAGTGGTGGTATTGGTTCTCTTGTTATCATTACAGGAACAAACTTTGCAAGTATAGACAGTGTTGAGTTTGGCGGAGGTGTTAATGCTACTTATACAGTGGTAAGCCCAACCAGAATTGATGCAACCGTTAACACAGGTTCTACATCAGGTGTAATAACTGTATACAGAAACGGTGTTACTCCAGTTAGTAGCAGCAGCAACTTTACTGTTATTCCTAATTTGATTGTATCAACAGCTCAAAATGTGAGTGGTACCTATAACAACATTACTGTTACACCTACTGGTGTGGCCACATTGGTTGGCAACTTGGTTGCTTTAGGTAATACCGTTGTACAATCAGGAGGTGCTGTTAACTTTAACACTGAGGTATTAAGTGGTAATGGAAACTTCACGGCTCAATCAGGCTCTATACTTCGTATCGGTTCGATACAAGGTTTAACTGCAGCGGGTGGTTTAAGTGGTAACGTTCAAGTTGCGGGAACCAGAACCTATGGTGGACGTTTAGAATACAATGGTGCTGCACCTCAACAATCAGGTAATGCGCTTATTAATGGTGTAGATACCTTAACTATTAGCAATGCAAATGGAGTAACATTAACAGACCCTGCTACGGTAAACAGCCGCTTAGTTTTGGGTAATGGTAACTTAAACCTTGGTACTTTCAACTTAACCTTTAATGGTTCATTTGTTGCAAGCGCTGCAGGTTATGTGGTAACCAATAATACGGGAGTATTAAGAAGATCTGTTGCCAATAATGCCACCAATGTTACCTTCCCTGTTGGTACACCACTATCTTATACGCCAGCCAACTTACAGTTAACTGTTGGATCTACAGCTGATGTATTTAATGTACGTGTTAACAGTGGTGTATTAAGTGCGGCATCAACCGGAAGTAATATCAATCAAAGCTTAGTTAATAGAACATGGTTTGTTTCAGAAAACACAATTGGTGGAAGTAACTTAACTGTTGGTTTAACTTGGGCTGATACACTTGAAATTAATGGATTTAATAGAACAAGTTGTGCTGTTGCAGTATTTGATAACGCAACATGGACAAGAGGAGCTCTTGGTGCAGCCACTGGTTCGAATCCATACAGTAGAGTTGTTGCTGGAGTGACATCATTTAGCGCTTTTGCTATAGGTGACGTTAATACTACTGCATTTGCAGTAACTGCGGTAGCACCAACTATAACAGGAACAACGCCAGCAAGCCGTTGCGGAACAGGAACAGTGGTATTAGGAGCAACAGCTAGTGCAGGTACTATTAATTGGTACGCAGCTGCAACAGGTGGAGTTTCATTAGGCACAGGAACATCATTTACTACACCAAGCTTATCAGCAACAACAACATATTTCGTTGATGCAACTGACAATAGTCTTACAACAGCAACTAGAACTGCTGTAACTGCAACAGTAAATGCAACCCCAACAGCAACAGCAACTGCAGCCACCACCACCACATTATGTACTGGCGGAAGTGTAGTAATTAATGCAAATACAGGAACAGGATTAACATACCAATGGTTAAACAATAATGCACCGATTGCAACAGCAACCAACGCTTCACTTACAGCAACAGCAGCAGGCAGTTACCGTGTATTGGTTAGCAATGCAAGTGGATGTAGCGATACGTCAACCGCAGTAACAGTAACCGTAAATGCTATACCAACCATTACAGCAAGCACACCAGCAAGCCGTTGTGGAAATGGAACAGTGGTGTTAGGCGCAACAGCAAGTGCAGGTACAATTAACTGGTATAGCGCAGCAACAGGTGGAACATCATTAGGAACAGGTGCATCATTCACTACACCAAGTATATCAGCAACTACTAACTACTTTGTAGATGCAACAGCAAACGGTTGTACCACAGCAACAAGAACATCAGTAGCAGCAACAGTAAATGCTGCTCCAACCATTACAGCAAGCACACCAGCTGCTATATGCGGAACAGGAACAGTGGTATTAGGTGCAACAGCAAGTGCAGGTACGATTAATTGGTACAGCGCTGCAACAGGCGGAACATCATTAGCAACAGGTGCATCATTTACTACACCAACTATTAGTGCAACTACTAACTACTTTGTAGATGCAACATCAAACGGATGTACCACAGCAACAAGAACATCAGTAGCTGCAACAGTAAATACTATTCCAACCATTACTGCAAACACACCAGCAAGTCGTTGTGGAACAGGAACAGTGGTATTGGGTGCAACAGCAAGTGCAGGTACAATTAACTGGTACAGCGCAGCAACAGGTGGAACATCATTAGGAACAGGTGCATCATTCACTACACCAAGTATTAGTGCAACAACTAACTACTTTGTAGATGCAACCGCAAACGGATGTACCACATCAACAAGAACATCAGTAGCTGCAACAGTAAATGCATTACCAACCATTACAGCAAGCACACCAGCTGCTATATGCGGAACAGGAACAGCAGTATTAGGTGCAACAGCAAGTGCAGGTACAATTAACTGGTACAGCGCAGCAACAGGAGGAACATCATTAGCAACAGGAGCATCATTTACTACACCAAGTATTAGTGCAACAACTAACTACTTTGTAGATGCAACAGCAAACGGATGTACAACAGCAACAAGAACATCAGTAGCTGCAACAGTAAATGCTATTCCAACCATTACAGCAAGCACACCTGCAAGTCGTTGTGGAACTGGAACAGTGGTATTAGGTGCAACAGCAAGTGCAGGTACTATTAATTGGTATGCAGGTGCAACAGGCGGTACATCATTAGCAACAGGTGCATCATTTACTACACCAAGTATTACTACAACAACAAATTACTTTGTAGATGCAACAGCAAACGGATGTACCACAGCAACAAGAACATCAGTAGCTGCAACGTTAAATCCGAACTTAACATCATCAGTAACTGTTTCATCAAACACCACTGCAATATGCGGTTCGGCACCAATCACATTTACAGCAACCCCAACCAATGGTGGCTTATTGCCAACATACCAATGGAGAAGAAATGGTGCAAATGTTGGAACGGGAACAAATACGTATGTATTAAATGGTGCAGTAAATGGAGATTCAGTTTCTGTAGTGATGACATCAAACGCCACACCATGTTTGGTAAACGTTACATCAAACAGTAACAGCATAACATTAACCAGTTCAACAGTAAGCCCAACAGTAGCCATATCTGCTAACCCAGGAACAACTATTTGTAACGGAACAAGTGTAACCTTTACTGCAAATGCAACCAACGGAGGTTCATCACCAAGTTACCAATGGAGAAGAAACGGTGTTAACGTAGGAACAAACCTACCTACATATACATCTTCTAGTTTGGTAACTAATGATAGTATCTCGGTGGTGTTAACATCAAATGCAACATGTATCTCTACACCAAATGCAACAAGTGCAGCATCGGTAATGACAGTAAATGCTATTCCAACCATTACAGCAAGCACACCAGCTGCTACATGTGGAACAGGAACAGTGGTATTAGGAGCAACAGCAAGTGCAGGTACTATTAACTGGTACACCGCAGCAACAGGTGGAACAAGTATTTCAACTGGAACATCGTTTACCACACCAAGTATATCAGCAACAACTAACTACTTTGTAGATGCAACAGCAAACGGTTGTACCACTGCAACAAGAACATCAGTAGCTGCAACAGTAAATGCTATCCCAACCATTACAGCAAGCACACCAGCTGCTATATGTGGAACAGGAACAGTGGTATTAGGAGCAACAGCAAGTGCAGGTACTATTAATTGGTACAGCGCAGCAACAGGCGGAACATCATTAGGAACAGGAGCATCATTCACTACACCAAGTATTACTGCAACAACTAACTACTTTGTAGATGCAACAGCAAATGGATGTACAACAGCAACAAGAACATCAGTAGCTGCAACAGTAAATGCTATCCCAACCATTACAGCAAGTACACCAGCAAGTCGTTGTTCAACTGGAACAGTGGTATTAGGAGCAACAGCAAGTGCAGGTACAATTAACTGGTACAGCGCAGCAACAGGCGGAACAAGTATTTCAACTGGAACATCGTTTACCACACCAAGTATTACTGCAACAACTAACTACTTTGTAGATGCAACAGCAAACGGATGTACCACAGCAACAAGAACATCAGTAGCTGCAACGGTAAATGCAATTCCAACCATTACAGCAAGCACACCAGCTGCTATATGCGGAACAGGAACAGTGGTATTAGGAGCAACTGCAAGTGCAGGTACAATTAACTGGTACAGCGCAGCAACAGGTGGAACATCTTTAGCAACTGGAACATCGTTTACCACACCAAGTATATCAGCAACAACTAACTACTTTGTAGATGCAACAGCAAACGGTTGTACCACATCAACAAGAACATCAGTAGCTGCAACAATAAATGCAAGACCAATTACATCTACTATTAGCGGAAGAACATCAGTTCATTCAGATACGGTAGAAACTTATGCTGTAACTAACACTACAGGTTCATCATATGTATGGTCAGTATTAGGAGGTATTATATTAACAGGTGGAACAACCAATAGCATAACAGTTGATTGGGATGTAGCATACACATCGGGTATGGTAAAAGTTATAGAAACAAATACCTTAGGATGTAAAGGCGATACGGTGTTTAAGCCAATAGTAAGTATAGTACCAGTAGAGTTTTTAAGTTTTGATGCAAAACGTGTAAACGAAAAAGTGAACCTAACATGGGTAACCGCATCAGAAATTAACAACAGCCATTTTGAAGTAGAGCGTTCAGTAGACAACAACCGTTTCGAACAAGTAGGAACAGTAAAAGGCAACGGAACCACCTCAATGATGAATACTTATAAAATGGTAGACAACATCAAAACGATCATTAACAGCAACGCCACAACGGTTTACTACCGCTTAAAGCAAGTTGATTACGATGGCGAGTTTGCTTACACCCCAACAGTAACGGTAAGTTTAAATGAAAAAGGATCAGCTACAGCAGTATTAAATCCAAATCCATTTAAAGATGCATTTACAGTAGAAGTAACAGAATCTGCAGCCACAACAGCCGAAGTTTATTTACTAGATGGCAATGGCAAAATGGTACGTAATTTCACAATGGAATTAAACAAAGGAACCACTGCTTACCAACTAACAGCATTAAACGAGTTGAGCTCAGGCATGTACTTTGTTCGCATCATCACAGCAAGTGGTAATAGTTATACCATCAAAACAATAAAGAAATAGGTTATTGAATTAAACAACAAAACAAAAAAGCCGCTCCATGGAGCGGCTTTTTTTATGTCTGCAAAACAACTTAGATATCTAATTCAGAATTCAAAAAACGGCTTTAAAAACAAATTATATTGTTTAGGCTTGAAAAGTACGTTACAAGAAACTACTTATATTTTAATGATATTTTTAACCAATAAGATTTGTAAAATTCTTCAAACATTAAGTCTCTGACAAGTCTATTTTATTGAATTTATGAAGTTTTGATGTGTGGAACATAAAACGCTAAAATCATAGCTGTAGAAGGTCAAAAGCGTATTTTAGCGTTAGAAGCTGAGGGCAGGGCAAATGCTACAAAAATTGAGGCAGATGCCAATGCTAAAGTTAATGCGATGCTAGAAAAAAGCTTAACACTTCAAATTTTGAAATTTAAACAGATAGATGCATTTAGGAATTTATCAACTTCGCCCAATACAAAAACCATTATAGCAGATGGTAAAACACCACTTATAGGACTTCCTGTAGATGGAAAATAAATGCCAATTGCAAATAGTTTTTCTTTCAGGTATTCACTAATGTGCTTGCAAAGGAAGATTTTTTAGCGTGGTATGAGGTATAAATAATGACCCCACTAAGTAAATCTTGGTGGGGTTATTTTTTTGTAGTCTCGAGCAGAATCGAACTGCTATCAAATGTTTAGGAAACATCTATTCTATCCATTGAACTACGAGACCATAAACCCTTGTTGGGCCTGGGTCAAATATAGTGAAGTTTTATAAAAATCAGTTCTTTTTCACCCTTTACTGCTCAATTCACTGCTCACTTTTTTCATGAAATTCCCTTGCTGATACTTTGGTTTCGGTAATATTACAGAAACTAAATGCATCTATTTTCTTTAATCAAATACAAGGCAACCCAAGCATCCATTTGTTCCACTGAATTGGGTTGAATTAATATTTCTCGTTTTTTATCTAACAAAAATAGGGTTAGTATTCCAAACGCATAATATGATTGTACTGCAGGACTTTTCCATTTTTTGAAATCGCAAGTACTGATAAATGGAAACGTCCAAGAAAACTTCTGGAAGAAATCTAACCGATCATTTATAGAAACAAAAGATACTACAACGCGTAGTTCTTTAAATCTTCCATACAAATTGGCTATTTCCTCTTTATATTTTGGATACGAGCTCTAACAAAAAACCATTAATGTATAAGGTGTTGTAAGCTGGGTTAACTTTGTTGGTTTTTCGGATTGAATTGTTAACGGAAAAAATGCTTTTTCGGTAAAGGTTAAATCTGGTTTGATATTACTTTTTTCGTATTACTCTATGTTCGAGTTGTTTGGCTAAGTTATTTTCAATGATACAGCCTCCCTCGTTCAATACTTAATATGCTAATGCCTTATACAAGTAGTGGCGCTCTAATAAATCAAATATGTAATTTATGAATATTATTTTTGATGCTTTTCACATCCAGAAGAATCAGGGATTTATCTTGCACTTGACCGTAGTTCTCTGTACATTCCTCCCATAAAATGTCAATTTCTTTTGGAAGATTATATGGTTTTCGTTGTAAATTTATCAGTCTAAAGTTACCCATTGTTATATCGTAATTATGTTTTGTTAATGGGAAATTGGTGGTCATAAAATACTTAATATCAGACGCAATTAAATTTTGCAAGAATGATTTGATACTTTTATTATTAAAGTGAACTAAACAATCTCGAACAAAAATTAAATCTACTTTTGGTAACGGATCTTCTATTATGTTTAATTTTATAAATGAAACATGGTTGTTGGCAAATTTCTTATTATTTGAGTCCACTAATTCTTGCACAATGTCACCACCTATATACTGGATATCATTAAAATTAACATGTTGTATCCAATTATAATCTCCGCATGGCGCATCCAAGATTGAATGAATGCCATGTTTTTTTAACAAAATCGGAAGCTTGTCAATAATATTTTGTGTATGTTTTAATGCAGAACCTTGACCAGAAACACTCTCTTCGTTATTCCAGTTGTTATTTTTATATATGTCAGTGAATATCTTTTCTGCTGAGGTTTCATTTGGTTGTAAACGAAATTTCAACAGCTTTTCAGTGTATATTTTGTAAAGATACCAAGCGATTGGAAGATCTTTAATTATACGTACGATGTAACCTTTATTTATGTTGTAATTCATCTTGTTTAAAATTTTAACAAATTTAGTGGGAATTTCACAAATAAAGAATTACCACAAGTTGTTTGTATAAAACAGAGTAGGCTGTGATTAAATTAGTTTTTACTACCATAGCCCATGCCTAATTATATTGAGCCAGTTTAATTAACCATTTAGGGCAGTCGATTTGATTCGTCAAGATGTAACGGCTTGTATTCAAGCCTATCATTACTTACACATTAAAATTAGCAATATTAATACAAATAATAACTTATAGTGTACATCGTCTTGTATTGGATTTCGTGTTTATTTAATTTTAAATACGTTGATAAACAACGACAAACTATTTCTTACTTTTAATCCTTAACAAATGAAAAAAAATGCACTACTTTTTTTCGCATTTTGGGCACTCTTACTTGAGTGTGTCCATGCGCAGAGTATCGTAATTAGTGGAAGGGTGACTGATGGTACGGAGCCAATAATTGGCGCGACTATTTACTTAAAGTCATCTAACACCGGAACAAGTACTGATGCCAATGGTAATTTTACTATCGCTATTCCTGCAAACGGATCAACCTTGAGAATTTCTTACATTGGAATGAAAACCAAAGAGGTTGTAATCGATCCTAATGCTGCTAATGTTGCCCTTGCAATTGCACTCGAGAAGGATGAGCTTCAATTGGAAGAGGTTACCGTAACCGCAATAGGTGAGCAGCGTATCCTTCGTAAAACTGGTTATTCAACTTCTCAAGTAAAAGGAAGTTCAATTTCAAGTTCTGGAGAATCTGGAGTTATTCAAGGTCTTTCAGGTAAAGCATCGAATGTATTAATTACAAAAAACACAGGTGATCCCGGTTCAGGGGCATTTATTCAAATTAGAGGTCAAAGCACCATTACTGGAAACTTACAACCGCTAATAGTTATTGATGGAGTGCCTATGAGTAATTCTAGTATAGGTGGGGGCGTTGATGGTGTGGCACAACAATCTCGATTAAACGACCTAAATCCTGACGATATTGCTACAGTAGAGGTATTAAAAGGTGCCGCTGCTGCTGCAGTTTGGGGAACAAGAGCTTCAAATGGAGTAATTTTAGTAACCACCAAAAAGGGTAAGCGTACAGGTAAAAAAAGTAATATTAATGTTGAAATTGGATCTTCATTGGCATTAGATTATGTGAATAAGGAATACAAAAAACAAGGTATTTTTGGTCAAGGTTCTAACGGCAGTTGGGTAGCTAATGCTGGTGGTAGTTGGGGTGATAAAATTGCCAATCGTTCAGGTACGGATATTTATAACATAGGTAACCAGCGCTTTGTAGCTGAAGATGGAAGTGTTTATTATCCTATTACTTCTAAAGGTGATAGAACGGTATACAATGACAAGAATAGAGACCAAGTTTTTAGAACAGGGGTAACTTTTAATAACAACATTTCACTTTCATCTGCAAATGAAAAGAGCAGTATTTATTTTAACTTATCAGACTGGAATCAAAATGGTATACTAAACGGTAATTCAGATTACAAAAGAACTACAGGACGTTTAAATTTCTCGCACACCTTAAATGATAAGATGAAATTCACTATGAATTCATTTCTATCCAAAGTAAACTCAAACCGCATTCAGCAAGGTTCTAATGTTGATGGTTTATACTTAGGATACTTAAGAAGTGCTCCAGATTTTGATAATTCGGATTATGTAGGTACATACTATAATGCAGCTGGTGCCGCAACTTTTAACGCGCACAGAGGCTACAGAAGGTATTTAGGTAATGCGGCCATTGCTTATAACAACCCTGGATGGACATTAAACAAACAAACCAATACGAGTGATGTTACGCGCATTATTGTAACACCCGAGTTAAACTATGAATGGGCTAAGAAGTCTATTTTAACAGTTAGAGCTGGGTATGATATTTCTAATGACAGACGTGTAACCTATTTTCCAGTTACCTCTGCAGGTAACTATGTGAACGGAGGCTTTACAGATGATTTTATTAAGCAAAGTGAATTAAGTTTCCATGCTTACAATAGAAATACATTCGATATTAATAATACGTTGGTGCTTAATACAACTTTTGGATATTTATATACCAATAGAAGTTTGTATAATATTGGAGGTACCGCGAGTCAGTTTATTTTAAATAATCAAGATCGTTTTACGTTTATTAATTCAACTTCTGCAAATAGAGATCCATTTAATAGCGTAGAAAACCTTTTAAATGACCGTTTATATGGGATAGCTGATTTGGATTATAAAGATAAATTATTTGTTCAGTTAACTGTTGCATCAGAGGCTGCAAGTACTTTTAAGGGTAGATTTACCTATCCAAGTGCTACTGTAGCATACGAATTTACCAAAGACGTCTTAAAGAACAATAAGGTGTTAAGTTATGGTAAGTTACGCGCTTCAGCTGGTATAGTGGGTGTTGAACCTCCTGCATACATTTGGAGTACAAATTATGTTAATGCTTCATCTGCTTCTGGATGGGGAGAAACATTAGAAGGCTCTCAATTTGGAGGCTCTATTTATAGAAGTAGTGTTCAAGGAAACCCGGATATTAAACCGGAGCAAAAGTCTGAAATTGAAATAGGAACTGATTTGAAATTTTTCAAAAACAAAATTTCTTTAAGTGCTACTTATTACACCAACAAAACAACAGATGCAATATTCGCTGTTGATGTGCCTGCTTCAACAGGTTACACCAGCAAATGGGATAATGCAGCTACTATTAGTAACAAAGGGTTTGAAGCTGAATTGAACGTAAAAGTAATCGATAATTCTAAACTAACAGTTGGTTTATATGGTAACATAGGGATTAACAAAAATTTAGTGGAAGACATTAAAGATGTGAGTTCAATATTTTTAGCAGGATTTACAGGTACTTCGTCCCGTGCTGTAGAAGGCCAGCCTTTAGGTGTTTTCTGGGGTGGCAAATGGGCGCGTAATGAAAGTACTGGAGCTTTAGCACTCGATGGTAATGGATTTCCTACAGCTGCTGTAAGTGAAGGTATTCTTGGCGATCCGAATGCAAAATGGCGCGCAGGATTTGGTTCAACCATTTCTTGGAAGGGTTTGGATGTGAATATATTATTCGAAACATCTCAAGGCAATCAAATGTGGGCTGGTACTTCTGGGGTGCTTAATCATTTTGGTATAAGCGAGGAAACAGTTAACGAAACTACAGTTTCTGCCGCAGATGCTGCTTTGATCAAAAACTACAACGGAGAAACAATAGATCAATTGGCAACAGCTAATCCTGACGGTTCTTACACCGTTAGAGGAAATATATCGGATTTTGGTAATGGTAGGGTTTTATTGGACCAAGCTTGGTATACTACTTTAGGTGGAGGATTTGGTTCTGTATCGGAACACTTTATCAAAGATGCTTCTTGGGTAAGGTTACGTGAAATCAGCCTTAACTACAAATTACCAAACAGCCTACTCAAAAAATTACATATCCCAGGCGCTAGCATAGGATTTACGGGACGTAACCTTTTGTTATTTACAAATTTTGATGGAGTTGATCCTGAGTTGAACTTAACAGGAGCCTCTAACGGTAGAGGTTTAGATTATTTCACCAATCCGGGCACTAAATCATATATCTTTAATTTACGCTTAAATTTCTAATTCAACAGTTATGAAAAATATGATTAAGTATATAGCAGTAGGATTATTAACTGCACCAATATTTATGATGTCTTCCTGCCAGAAAGATATCAATGAAATAAATGAGACAAACCCTAATGCATTTAACGATTCAGATCCCAAATTAATGATTACAGGAGCCCAATTGGCAAATGTGATGTTAAATGAAGGAGAGGCAGCTCGTTTGGCCGGAATTTTTGCAGGCCATTTTACCGGGTACGATCGTCAATATGTTTCTTATGGATTATATAATATGACTGCTGGTGATTTTAACTCACCATGGGGTACATTATATGCCGAAGGAATTGCACAATGCAGAATCATAAGAAGTAAGGCTGCTGTCTCTAATGATAAAACATTAGAAGCTTCTGCCGCTGTTACTGAAGCTCATTTGCTTTTAACAGCATCTTCATTATGGGGCAATATTCCTAACACTCAAGCTTGTTCGGGTAATCCAACTCCCGCATTTGATAAAATGTCGGATGTATATGACTACTGTATCGTTTTATTAGATTCTGCCATTTCAAAAGGTGGTGCTTCATCTGCATACTCATCTGCATATGCAGGTTCGTTTACTTGGGGTGAAGTAGCAAACACCTTAAAAGCTAGGGCTTATTTGCATAAAAAAGATTACGTCAAGGCAATAGATGCTGCTAAAAACGGTATATCTAAAGGCAATGATTTCTATGCGAAACATGAAACTGAATCACCGGGTGCTTGGAATCTATATTATGATTTCTTGGATTACAATCGTCCTGGATATATCAGTTGTGAAAACTCATTCATACATGCTTTGCTAGATAGTACTTCTGCTAAATACAAGGGGAACACCAAAACAAAAGAAGCATCTCGTTATGAAAATTATTTCTTGATTGATAACTACACTCCGGTGGATCCGAACATGTATTCGGGTATTTTTGCACCTACATCTAATTTTGCGTTAGTATCCTATGTTGAGAACCAACTTATACTAGCAGAGTGTTACTGGAGAACGTCTGTGTTTGATAAGGCGCTAGAAAGCCTTAACAACGTTCGCTCTGAGCACGAGTCTAATTTTGGTGGTTATGAACAATATGTTAGCGCTGATTTTGCTAATAATGATGCCCTATTAAAAGAAATCATTACTGAAAAATACGTGAGTATGTTTGGAAGCATTGAAGTTTTTAATGATGTAAGAAGAACCCAAAACTTAATAGGCGTGCCAATTAATTCAGGTAATAAATTACCAGGTAGATTTTTGTATCCTCAATCAGAGATGAACTCTAATAAAAACACTCCCGCTGCGAATTTATTAGATGTGTTGGAGTTATTTAATTAAGCGTAAATGTAAAAAAAAACAAAAAGGGCATCCAATGGGTGCCCTTTTTGTTTTGGGTTTTGTTGCTGTCCTTTATTTGGTAATCTTCATTCAATAAGTAAATTTGATGAAACTACCTGAAAATGCGCTACGCAGTTGTATATTTTCTTTTGCTCTTGTTAGGTTGTTTAGGCAGTTATGCTCAAACAACACTTGATTTATCTCAGTTAATACCCTTTAAACAAAAGGGATGCTTTGGCTTTAAAACACAAAAAAATCAAATTGTTATTGCTCCAGTATATAAAAATGTTGGACTATTTGTAAATGGGAAAGCCATTGTTTCTAAGCAAATTGGTGGAAATAGATTAACCGGAGTTATTGACACAACAGGCCAAGAAGTTATACCAATTAAGTACCGATTGATGTATGGCGTATTTAATGATGGAAGAGGATTCACCACCAATGGTTTTATTGCACCAGACGCTTGTTATACAATTATTCTTGATGACGAGAAATACACCAACAAAATGGGTGTTTTGGATAGAAACGGGGATGTGGTTTTGGAGCCAGATTATTTAAATATACAACCCAGTTTTAATGATAGCCTAGGACTAATTTTTGAGGTTAGAAAACGCATTGAGTCTGACGAAAAAACGGCTATTTATAACTCGTTAGGAAAATGTATATTTCCATTTAGTAAGGACAATGTCTTAAGTGATTGGGAAAATCAAATGCGTGGCTTCCCTAAAAAAATTGAACCATCAAAAGAACAATTACTAAAAGCAGATACTTCCCATTCATATATTTATGTAAAGGGTTTGGATTTGCATGGTTTTCCTTTATCACATGCCATTGTAAAGGATAAAAAAACTGCTCGATACGGGGTGTATAACTTAGCAACTAAAAAGTACATATTGCCACCTAACTATAGCTATATAAGTGTTTTGGGTGATGCACACATCGTATGTGCATCACCCAATAAAAATATTAAAAAAACGGTTTACAATAAAAGCTATCAACTTATAGATAGCCTTGATCATAAAAGTGAATTTACCTTTTTCTGGGGTAGTCAGTTTTCGTATACCAATTCTGGTATAGTATACAGTGGTAATTACAAACCATTGAATAAAATCGGTAATCAACGTTCAAGACAGAAACACTTTCCAAAACTTGGGTTAATGTTAATGATAGACTATAACCTGAATACCGCTTGTGTTTTTGATACACTGGGTAACATAGTTTTTGAAACACCATTAGCATCTAAATATTTGTATAATGACCCTGCTTTTGATGATGATGTAGAAGTTAAACTAGAACAGGCGGAGACTTTAGATACCATAATCAAATATTCTCGCATTGGGTTTGCTCCTCTTTCCGAATATGCCTCTTCAAATAAATTTCGTACTTCGCCTGATGGACAAATTTATTATGGCCGTTTTGGAGGTAAACTCGTGGCAATGCCAGTAAAGGATGTTGAACGATTTCCTATGATTAAACGTGACGGGATTAAGCTTGTTTTTGAATTTATACATGGCAAACAAATACCCTTACCTGAGGAACTTCTATTTTTACAGCTCTTCGGCACCGACACTATGTATGCAGCTATACACATTACCTCTCCAGATTTTTATCAAGTGGATTTAATGGGAAATCTCAGGTTACTTTCCTCCAAGGAGCGTTTGGCATGAATTACACGCATTAACGCAGCTGTTAAACCAGTGGTTAATACTTGTTTTTCTTGTACGTTTAATAAACCAATCATGCTCAATCAAAATTGGATATGGGAGTACCAGGCGTTTTCTTCCAATGAATTAAGTATAACACTTCCAATCCTGGTTCCGCAGGCAAATCCAGCTTCTGCTAAAATAGATTTATCAACTGGCCAATACTTTTTCTTTCACCGAACAACACTTCAGGTATACGGTATTTATAAAAAGTATAAAAGAATTGGCTCAACTCCTTATTACAATTTATTTAGGATAAACCGTAAAAATGGTGACTTAAAAAATTACCAGATAAAATCATTTTAACTTTTATCTATCATACCTCAACATAAACTCTTTTTGGTATTTGATAGCAGGTGTCCAACCATTAAAAGTGGGATAATAAATTTAAAGAATTCTTCTTTTTCTGTTTAGCTGGTTATTGGATAAAAACAAAGCTGTATACATGTATCTATTGGCTTATAAAGTGGGATTTATCCTCGTTAACCGTAAGGGAATATCCTAATAAACTGATTATGCAAATATTGTGAGAATAAATCCTATATATTTGATTAAACTAAAAATTGCAACTATGCGTAAAATACACTACTTATCGCTAATGGGCATGTTATTGTTATCGTTACCTGTTTTTTCGCAACATAACCTACCTTATCAGCCAACAAACATCATCGGGAACTTAAACCGTTCGCAAATTAGTTGGGCATCAAGCAATGGATTTGGTAAAACAACCAGTTGCAGTTACGATACCGTTAATTACACATTTAATAAGGCCACAACTTTACAGGCCATTTCTATGAACAGCACAACGGCAAGTGCTTTTGCTCAGTGGTACTCTGCGCCTCAAGCTTTGTCTGTAAGTGGGTTCGAGTTCTATGCATGGCAATCGGCAAATATTGCAGCAACAGTTAGTGTTACTTGCCGAATTTATAATGCCAGCCCCATTGATTCTACGCCAACAGGATTGCCCCTTGCTTCGGTAAGTGTTTCTGTTGATTCAACTTTTGGAGGTGGGCAACTTACTAGATTAAGGAAATTAGCTATTTTCCCGAGTCCAATAAATGTTACAGGGCCTTATGTGATAATCATAGAGAATTCCTCAACTACTCCTGTTTCTGTAGTGACAAATAATTGGTCTGCAACACCTCCAAATGGCCGCACAGAGTGGTTAAGTTCGCTTCGCTTTAATAATAATTTTGTTCGTTCTTACAATGTAAATGTTGGTGGCATTCCTTTTAATGCCGATTTTATCATGCAACCCTTTGTTTCTGCAACAATAACTGCTGATTTTGTTCCATCAACACTTTGCAATACAGGATTAGGAGATACCATCACATTCAACAATACCTCATCTCCAATTAGTTTTGATAGGATGTACAGTGTTCGGGCGTATCAAAATATTCCGCAGTTTGGTTTTATGTGGAATTATGGTGATCATATGGGTTACTTTTATAATGTTAATGGTACCCGTAACTATACAAATAGAACGCAGTATACTGTTACATTAATTGATACTTTAATAGGTTGGACAAGGGGATGTAGTGACACCAAACAGAAAGTAATTTTTGAGGCGCCACTTCCTGCAGTTGTCTCTAGTAATACTCCAATCTGTATTGGTTCAACATTGCTACTTACATGCGATTCTGTTGCAAATGCGAGTGGTTATTACTGGACTGGTCCAAACGGTTTTACCTCTAATCAACGTAAGCCTACCATTACCAATGTAGGGTTAATAGATCAAGGAAATTATAATTGTTTTGTGATCATGGGCCAATGCACCTCTGCGGTATCTACTACCATTGTCAATGTGATAAATACCCCTACCGCATCAAACAACGGACCTTTGTGTGCTGGTCAACAATTGGTATTAAACGTTAACAACATACAAGGAGCAACTTATAATTGGGTTGGGCCAAACGGTTTTTCATCATCAAGCATTAACCCCAGCAGAAATAATATGACTGTATCTGATTCGGGTATGTATAGTGTAACCATTACTGCACCAGGTTGCGGAATTATTGGCCCGTTTCAAACCAATGTTCATGTGAAAGCACTTCCGCAAGCACCAACGGTTAGCTCTAATACCCCTATTTGTGTGGGCGATAATTTACAATTAAATGCATCTTCAATTGTTGGTGCTGCATACAATTGGATTGGTCCAAATGGATTTGCTTCTGCTCAACAAAATCCAGTTCGAATAAATTCATCATTGCTTTTTGCTGGTACCTATTCTGTTTCCGTATTGTTAAATGGTTGTTCTTCTTCATCCGTAAATGCAAGTGTAATTGTAAACCCTATTCCTGCTACACCTAATGTTTCATCAAATGCACCTTTATGTGTAGGACAAACTTTAAGTTTAACAGCTACACCAGTAAATAATGCTACATACCTATGGAGTGGGTCTGCTAATTTCAGTTCAAATGTGCAAAATCCTACAAGAGATAGTGTGTTACTTTTTTATTCGGGAAATTACAGTGTGGTAGCATCTGTAAATGGTTGTTCCTCTTTACCGGGTAGTATAAATGTTCAAATTTCAACCAATACACCAACTCCTGTTGTTACCAATAACGGACCATTGTGTCCTGGTCAAACACTACAACTTAACGCAGGTTCTGTTGCTGGTGCAGCATATAGTTGGACAGGTCCTAATGGATTTAGTGCCAATGTTCAGAATCCAAGTGTTATAAATATAGATTCTTCAAAAGCGGGATTATATAGTGTTACTGCAATAACTTCTGGTTGTGCAATTTCTTCTGCAGGTGCTACAACTGTTACCGTTAATAACCTGCCTGCAATGCCAAATATATCTACTAATGCACCACTTTGTGATGGCGCTAGTTTACAATTAAATGCCAGTACAATTAATGGTGCCAACTATTTTTGGAATGGCCCTGATGGATTTTCATCAACCTTAAAAAATCCGATTATTGGTAACGTGAATGCGAGTAAAGCGGGCCAGTATAGTGTTTATGTTTCGGTGCAAGGTTGTGGCATTTCAAATACAGCTAATTATAATGTTATTGTTAGAAGGATCCCTTCTGCACCAAGTGTTAGTGGAAATGCGCCAGTTTGCCTTGGTGATACGATACGATTTATAGCAAACGCTGCAACAGCGGGTCCCAATAAATCTTATGTATGGACAGGACCTAATAATTTTGGTTCTTCTCTAAGCAATCCAATATTACCTAATGCAAATGCCACAAATGCTGGGTTATACAGTGTAAGTGTTACTGATTCAGGATGCACATCAACACAGGCTAATTACAATGTTTCTCTAAAGCCTATTCCAAATAGTCCAGTGGCAACTAACAGCGGAGAGCTATGCGAAGATGGAAATGCACAACTAAATGCTACTACCATTTCTGGTGCAAATTATCGTTGGACTGGTCCAAACGGATACATCAGTTTTCTTCAAAATCCTACCATTAATAAAATTGCTTTACTGCAAGCGGGTACCTATAGTGTAGAAGCTATTTTAAATGGCTGCTATTCTAGTCCGGCAAATACCGTTATTAATGTTAAGCCATTACCGGCTATGCCGATTGCAACCAATAGTGGTGCGGCTTGTGTTGGCGGTTCTGTTAACTTGTTAACTGATGCGGTGCAAGGTGCCTCTTACAGTTGGAAGGGGCCTAATAATTTTGTTTCTACATTGCGCACACCAATCCTTAATAACATTACCATTAACCAAGCAGGCACCTACGAAGTGTCATTACTTGAACAAGGTTGTTTTTCTAAACCTGGAGTTACCAATGTATTAGTTAATCCAGTGCCTAGTACACCCACATTGAGTAGTTTACCTGCCTCTGGTAATATTTGTTCAGGTGATAGTGTGATGCTATTTGCTTCTTTTGTATCAGGAGGGTTGTATGAATGGATTGGCCCTGCCGGTTTTGGCTCTAGCATCCAAAATGTGGTCATTAGAAACGCATCATTAGCTAATGCTGGAGACTACAATGTTAAAGTGACTAAATCTGGATGTACTTCGCTAGAAGCTACTAAAAGTATTGTTGTAAATCCTAAACCTCAAACAAGTAATATACTAGGACCGATAGAAGTAAGAAGTCAAGAGCTGCATAACTATTTGGTGCAAAAT
Organism: Bacteroidota bacterium; assembly: GCA_947491825.1. GTDB lineage: Bacteria > Bacteroidota > Bacteroidia > UKL13-3 > UKL13-3 > UBA6183. Next base: position 9,413 of record CANLLM010000027.1, on the reverse strand, counting down.
ACCGTTGGCTCTATTTATAATTGGAGTATTATTGGTGGTACACAAACCAGTGGAGGCTCAACTTCTGGTATTTCTGTTACTTGGGGTAAAGCAGGTACAGGTAATTTATATGTGCAAGAAATCAATTCGTCTGGTTGTTCAGGCACAACAAAAGAATTAAGCATTCAAATTGGTTTTGCTTCTGGCTTGCAAGAAAAAACGGCATCAAACTTTAGTTTTTATCCTAATCCAGTTAACAATAAGCTATACATAGCACTCTCTAAAGCTGCACAAAAAAATGTGGTAATAAATTGTTATAATCAATTAGGACAATTGGTTAAATCTACTACATACAATGCGGGGTTAAGTATTCTCACTTTTGAAATGCATGATATTATGCAAGGAGCCTATTTAATGTCTGTGCAAATAGACGATCAATTAACGTGGACTAAAGTTATTCGTAACTAAATTTGTGATCATGTGTTGGTACAAAATAAGAAATTTTAGTTAAAGTTATTTTAACTGATTGAAGTAATTGAAACTTCAATACGCAATGTACTTTGATGAACATATAAGGTAAATCTTAAGACCAAATCATCAAATTGTATCAGTTTAAACAATTAAAAAAGCCTTGAATAAAAATTTATTCAAGGCTTTTTCTGTTTTTGTTTGTGGTGTGGGAGTCCCGAACGAAGCTTCGGGAGCACCCCCGACACAAAGAGTATATAAAATAAAAAAATCCCGAACGGTTAAGTTCAGGATTTAAATGTGGTGTGGGAGTCCCGAACGAAGCTTCGGGAGAACCCCCGACACAAACTGTATAAAATAAAAAAATCCCGAACGGTTAAGTTCAGGATTTAAATGTGGTGTGGGAGTCCCGAGTGCTCGGGAGCACCCCCGACACAAATTATATAAAATAAAAAAATCCCGAACGGTTAAGTTCAGGATTTAAATGTGGTGTGGGAGGGAATCGAACCCCCGACACAAAGATTTTCAGTCTTTTGCTCTACCGACTGAGCTACCGCACCATTTTGTACTTTTGCTTTACCTCCCGAAACTTCGGGATGAGCTACCGCACCAACTTTTGAGGAGTGCAAATGTAAAAATAAAATCTATTTCTGCAAATAATTGTTTCATTTTAAATTAACCCAAATTAATCAATGTGAGCTTAATAAAAGCGAACTGCTTGGTTTATTTAGGGTTATCCCGATAAAGAGTTTGTTTAGCGTTTTGTTAAAATAGCTGGTTTAAAATACTACATCGATGAAGCATAATATTGCTTTTTTAAGATTAAAAATACCTACCTGCCTACTCGAAAAAATGTTTTATAATTGTGCACTAAGCAAAGCAAAATAACGGTATGATAGCACAAATACTATTTGTAATGATTGCGGCAGTTGCCACTTATTTTTTCGTTAAAAACCTTAAAACCATCAGAAGAAATATTCTGTTAGGCAAGGATGTGGACCTAAGCGATAACAAAGCGGAGCGTTGGAAAACCATGTTAAAAGTGGCTTTTGGGCAAACCAAAATGGCGGCACGTCCGGTTCCATTTGTTTTACATTTAGTGGTTTATGTTGGTTTCGTTCTTATAAACGTAGAAGTACTCGAGATTTTAATAGATGGTGTATTCGGTTCGCATCGTGTGTTGTCTTTTCTTGGTGCTGTTTATAATTTGGCCATTGGCTTTTTCGAAATATTGGCTTTTGGTGTGCTAGTGGCTTGTGTAGTTTTTTTAACGCGCAGGTACGTGGTAAAATTGGCTCGCTTTCAGAGTCCCGAATTACAAGGTAAACCCAATAAAGATGCGGCTTACATTTTATTTATAGAAATCATTTTGATGGCCGCTTTGTTAAATATGAATGCTGCAGATCAAATTTTACAATCTCGTGGGGCTGATCATTATATCTTAGCGGGTTCGTTTCCAATTAGCAGTTGGCTATTTGCACCAATATTCAATAACTTTTCAGATGGTACTCTGGTGTTGATTGAACGCGCTGCATGGTGGTTTCACATCATTGGTATTTTTGCTTTTATGAATTACCTGCCCTTCAGTAAGCATTTTCATATCATCATGGCTTTTCCCAATACGTTCTACTCAAACCTTAAACCCAAAGGGGAGTTAAAAAACATGGATAGTGTAACCCAGGAGGTAAAATTAATGTTAGACCCAAGTGCGGTAACACCTGAAGGATATGAGCCACCAACAAGTTTTGGAGTTAAAGATGTGCAGGACCTAACTTGGAAAAACTTAATGGATGCATACACCTGCACCGAGTGTGGCCGTTGTACCAGCAGCTGTCCGCAAAATATTACAGGCAAATTATTATCGCCCCGCAAAATTGTAATGGATGTGCGTGATAGGTTAGAAGAGGTAGGTAAAAACATAGATGCCAACAGAGGATCTTTTGTTGATGATGGCAAAAACCTGCACAGCTACATTACCGAAGAAGAATTATGGGCTTGCAATACCTGCAGCGCATGTGTGGAAGCCTGTCCGATAAACATCAACCCAATGGAAATGATTGTAGAAATGCGCAGGTTTAAAGTGATGGAACAATCATCGGCACCGGGTTCGTTAAACAACATGTTTAATAACCTAGAAAACAACCAAGCTCCATGGCAGTTTAGCCCAATGGATAGGGCCAATTGGACTAAAGATAATTAAACTAAATCCCCGCCATACTCTTATAAGTTCTGATGCCATTCATATCGGTATACCTGAGCACATAGCTAAGCGAATGTTCCAAAAAGTCTGGTGAATACCCTATTAGCAGAGCAATAAAAACCTGCTTGAGTTCATCATGGTATTTCTCGTTTATGCGGGTATGTATAAACGCTTCTGCAACGCAAGAAAAGGCGATGCGTTGTTCAACATAATCCCAATTTTTTAAATGTATTCTGCAATAATCCAGCAATTGCTTTACGCTATTCAACAGTTTATCCCTGTTGTTTTTGAGTCTTAAATAAAATAATTCATAAGCCAAATACCTCATCCTTGGATATATAAACAACTGATTTAACATTGGTTCTGACAATTCAAAATACTCATAAAGCGGCTTGCTGTATTTTAATGCTTGCGTATAATTTCTATTGATGAAGTAGTGCCTCAGCAAGATGCAATTGCCGAAAACATAATCCTGTAGTTGCTTTTCACCTAATTCGGGGTTGGTGTTTTGTAAATAATATTCATAGCCTTTTGCATATCCATTAATTTTAAAATCGGGATCTGTACACCTTTCAAAAAAGCCTTCCCTTACCGCTTTCACATGGCTAAATTCTTTAAAAAATTTAAGGTTCGAGTTTTTATTGTTAAATAAAGAAATATAAAGTTCAAAGCCCAAAAGGAGTTGTGAATCAATATCTAAGTTATTCAGCTGGTCGGTGTATTCATGCAGGGGCTTTAGTTGGTTTTGGTGCACACAAATGTTGATTAAACTTTTAATCGGTTTTTCTTTAATAGGAAGTTGCCCAAATGAAAACGCAAACTCTTGGTTGTTCTTGGTCCATTTTTCAAAATCATCAAAATCCTTTTTGCCGCAAAAAATGGCAAATTTATCAAGTGTATGTAAGTAAAACTTATGGTCGTTTTCGGGCTGATTTAAAAACCTTAAAATGGTAGACTCGGATACATTATCAATGCCCATGCGTTTCATTAAAAGGGCAAGGTATCCTGCATCAGACTTCGTTCTGATGGGGAATAAGGCCATTTTAAGCACTTCTTTTTTTAGCTCGTTTAGTACTAATGGCGATATGTTGTATGAGGGTTTTGGCATTCTAAGGATAATCCGTAGCCAATATAATCAAATAAATAAGTTGCCAAATACTTGAACCAACTTGAGTTGAAAATGATGCAATGTTTTCTTCAATTTGCAACATGGCAAAATATAAATGTGATGTTGGTGACGTTAGAGCACCAGGTGGTTCTAGGAAAGATGTAATACTTGAGGCTACTGCCCCTAAGGACAGTGGTAAAATTTATGAGGAGTTAAAAAAAGATTATGTACTAAAACATGGTGGACAACCTCATAATTTGTCAATAAAATCAGGTCCATTGTAATATATAACATATGAAAAACCCTAAAACATTATTTGTCTTATTAATTCTTTTATCTACTAAACTTGCTATTTGTCAAACACTCCAGAATTTGACATTGCCTATCTCAGCTGCTGGAAAGAGCCTATACTCTGTTTCATCCCAAGGTAGCAACTTATATATTGCTGGTGACGGTTGTATATTGAAGTCTGCAAATAATGGAAGTACATGGACAGTAATTTATTCAGATAATACCAAGTTGTTTTTTGATGTAAAATTCCCTAACGCACAAGTTGGATATGCTGTAGGTTGGGCAAAATCTGAAAATGCATTGAACAAGACAGCATTGTTATATAAAACTGAAGATGGAGGGATAACTTGGAGTAACATATTCCAATCCACAAGAAAAGCACAGGCATCTACCAAATTCACGGAAGGACAGATGAGGAATGGCGCAATTGATTGCTTGGATGAAAGTAGGCTTATTTGGTCTGTTGGAAGTGGGCAGTATTATTCGGTTACTGGTGGCAGAGGAAATCATGTTGTACTTGGAGGTACTCAATCCTACACAGCGGTGCTTCCTAACATTAATAAAGCTTTTTGGGGTAGTTCTGGGATCCTTGAATCCACAAAGGGTGGAGTAACAGCTGGTATGTCAGGTTATCAAGCATATGATTATTATGATTTTGACTTGGTTACACCTGATATATTCTATGCTTCAACTAATACAAACGAGATTTACAAGATTCAGGTTAATCAGACTAATACATCTTCTTTTAAGACTGTAACCGGAGCTAGTATTAATAGTCGATTTTTTGGTGTCGACTTTATTGATCTGAACAATGGATATGTTGTTGGAGATAGCGGAAAGATTTTTGAGACTATCAATGGAGGTAATAGTTGGAACCAAATAACCAATACAAATAGTAATCAATTAAATGATATCCATTTTTACTCTGCTAATGATGCAATAATAATTGGTAACAATGGAACTCTACTAAAGCTATCTAATAATAATGTTAACCCTAATGCTATATTATTTAACCCTAAACCTATTTATAATGAGTCAAGCTCAGAATGGTTGCCTGTTGCAAATGGCGTAACTAATGACCTATACGAGGTTGAAATAAACTCAAGTATAGTTTACATTGCAGGTGACGGCATCATATTAAAAAGTGCCAATTTGGGGGCAAGCTTCAATACAGTCTATTCAAATAGTAACTATAAATTTAGGGATATAACGTTTAGTAGTGCTAATAATGGTTGGGTTATTGCGTATAATATTTCTCAATCTAGGGTTGATGTTCTTAAAACAATTGATGGTGGAGCTAATTGGACTTTACAGACAAGCATCACAGGTACCTCTGCTGGAATTGTCACTGGTTTGTGTATTGAAGCTCTGAACGCGAATTTCGTACTTGCAAGCGTTGCTGTTGGTGTTAATACCAATAAAAAGTATACCACAAATGGTGGCGTTACATGGCAGAGCATCGGTGGCAACTTCACATCAGCTGCTATTTCAGACTTTATATTTTTTGGTAATAACTATAATGTAAATGGTGAACAAGGTTATGGTCCTCAAATTGTAGGAGGAGGAACTTATTTATCTACAAATATCACCACTGGAGCGGCTAACACAATAGCAGGTTGTTATACACTTACTTATCCTAATGCAGTTAAAAATTATGGAACTAATTCTATAAGCTCTGCCTCTAATCATATGTCTTTAGCTAGAGACATGGACTGGAATAATCAAACTTTTATTCTTGAAGGGTGGTTTGAAAGGACAAAAGTGGCCAATCCTGTTTCTGCATCTGATTGGGCCTGCTACCCAACATATACCGCTGTAAATTTTTATGGAGTGAAAATGATATCGAATAGTGAGATATGGTTAGTTGGGGAAAAGGGTACAATAATTACGACAAAAAATGGTGGAATGATAAGTCAAAGTTCTGCACCAAATCCTCAAAAGGAATGGTATGGCCACAATACTAATAGCTATAATAATTTATTTGATATTGAAAATATAAATGATTCTATTTATATAGTTGTTGGCTCAAGTGGTACAGTATTAAGAACTGTAAACGCCAATAGTGAATCCCTTGTTTCAAGCGCGCTTATTTCTACTAATTCGGTCACATCAATAACAACAAGTGGAACTATATGTGGCGGACTGATTAGTGGTGATGGTGGGTCCAATATCATATCAAGAGGTGTATGTTGGTCTACATCCGCTAATCCAACAACCTCAAACACGATAACAACAGATGGATCGGGAACGGGTTCATTTATTTCAACGGTAACAAATTTGCAGTCAAATACAACTTACTATCTTCGTGCATATGCAATTAATTCAACGGGCACATTTTATGGAAATCAAGTTATATTTAAAACAAACCTAGCAATTACATTACCTGTTCTAACAACTAGCGCTGTAGCATCAATTACATCAAGTAGTGCTATAAGTGGTGGTTTCGTGAGTAGCAATGGAGGATCCAATGTCACATCAAGAGGGATATGTTGGTCAACATCTGCTAATCCAACAACTACTAATAGTAAAACAATAAATGGATTAGATACAGGTACTTTTATATCAAACCTAACAAGTTTGCAACCAAATACAACTTATTATGTGAGGGCATATGCAACAAATTCTATCGGTACTGCGTATGGTAATCAAGTTTCGTTCACAACAAGTCAAGTTATTACATTACCTGCTCTAACAACTAGCGCTGTAGCATCAATTACATCAAGTAGTGCTATAAGTGGTGGTTTCGTGAGTAGCAATGGAGGATCCAATGTCACATCAAGAGGGATATGTTGGTCAACATCTGCTAATCCAACAACTACTAATAGTAAAACAATAGATGGAATAGATACAGGTACTTTTATATCAAACATAACAAGTTTACAACCAAATACAACTTATTATGTGAGGGCTTATGCAACAAATTCTGTAGGTACAGCATATGGTAATCAAGTTACGTTCACAACAAGTCAAGTTATTACATTACCAATTCTAACAACTAGTACTGTAAAATCAATTACATCAAATAGCGCTATAAGTGGTGGTTTCGTGAGTAGCAATGGAGGATCTAATGTCACCTCAAGAGGGATATGTTGGTCAACATCTGCTAATCCAACAACTTCAAACAGCAAAACAACAGACGGATCGGGAACGGGTTCATTTATTTCAACTTTAATAAATTTGCAATCAAATACAACTTATTATGTAAGGGCTTATGCAACAAATGCTATCGGTACTGCTTATGGTAATGAAATAAGTTTTACTACAACTGGCCTAAATCCGGGCTGTGTAAATACCGTAATATGGCCTACCGCAGCAGTAACAGTTCCGCAAAGTGTAGGTCAAACCATTGAAATTACACCTGGAAATGGAGAATTGGATTGTAACTTTGCTGGCGAGTATTCGCGAACTCAAGGATGGAAAGATGGATTGAAATATACAATTTATTCAACTCGAGCTACTGACTTTATTACCATAACAGATGACAATAACGTTGTTATTAAATCAGGTGTGCAGCCACTTGAATTTACGAATGCTGGTACTAGTGTTAAACGCATTCATGTGAATTTAAATAGCAGCTGTGCAACCGAGGATGCTTGCAGGGATATATCTATTAAATTAAACGCTTCAACAGGGTTATCAAATTATACTTTACTGAATGATGTACAATTATTTCCTAATCCTACATATGGATTATTATATTACCGAGGCGAAGTTCATGCGGGAGACATAATTGAAATATACTATTCGAATTGTTTAGGTCAAAGACGTCCAGTAACTTATTCAATCACTAATTTAAATACTTTAGAATTGAAATTACCTGATGACGCATTTGGATTAATAAATATTGAAATTAAGATTAATATGCTTTCTAATACACAGAAAGTGTTAATCATTAAATAGCGCATATGCTAAAATAAAAAAATTACAACATGAGCAAGAGCGTAGCTGAATTAATTATTAATCATATCCTGAATTTCAATGAAAATGAAATTACCAATATTTATAGACAACTTAAATTAGAAAGTCAAATTGAAGTAACGAATGTAAATTTTTTAAAGAATAGTTTTTTTGAATTCGGTCAGGTTACTACTTACAATAGTTTTCAAATCGATTTACCATTCTGGAACTCATTTACAGCCGGTAAGGAAACGGTTATGGTTATTGGAATGGATCCTAAGCGCTCTTCTATATCAAATAAAGTACCCAAGGATATTATATTAAATACCCCTTATTCCTTGCATTGCAAGGAGGGTCGAGAGACAAAGAAAAATCAGTATTGGAGTATTTTGTCTCGTTTATTAACGGATTATAATATTTACACAACTGATTTATATAAACTGTATTTTAACCAAATTAACCCTCAAAATAACTCTAGATTACCAAGTAATAGAATTACCGAATACATGTCTTTGCCAATACACAAAACAATGTTGGAAGAGGAATTAGCATATGTAAATCCATCAGCTATTATATGTTTTGGTAATGCATCAAGAAATGCTTGTGCAAGTATATTGGGTCTAAAACTAAACAAACAGATTACTAAAGACAATATAATGCGCGGATATTCTTTACAGGTCAAAGATAAAATGATTAAGTTTATTGCGATACCACATCCATCAGGATTGACTAGACCCAATAATTGGACGGATTTTTATTTTGCGAATGAGGTCTCTGGAACTGTTACCCATAACGAAAGGCCTGAAGTTTTAGCTAATCTTATCAAACAATCGTTTATAAATCTATAGCATGTTCGGTTTTAAAGGTAAATATGGTCTCTCCTTTTCTTGGAAACGTTTGTTAGGCATTAGCGGTTTCCGCTCTAGCGTGGCGCATAAAACGGGTGTACCTACCACCAAAGGTGGCGTAGAGCGTAAAATAGGAAGATCTATTGTTAGGATGTTATTTAAAAACTGGTAATGAGAACAAAGCAAAACAAAGATTACTCGCTGGCCATGGTTATCCTATACCTGATTTTTTCTTTTTTAGGGGGATTAACTTTTAGCATTTTGGCATTACGTGCCAAAAGAAATAATAAAACAGTTTTTTGGTGGTTTCTATTGGCACTCATTTTCATTGGTCTATTCGGTGTATTATCATATTCATTTGTTATTACCTCTGGGCCTGCAAAAGATCCAGGGTGGTATTACCTCGGGCTATCCACTTTGGTTGCAAACGGAATAGCCGTATTTATTTTATTAGTTACACTTTTTACTAAATCATATCAAAATGGGATTAGTTAAAGAAATATTTGATGAAATTATTCCTTTGCCTGATGCCAAGGTAAACCAAATTAATGCAGCAGGGAAGGTCAACTCTTATCACTTTAAATTTGCTTATGCCTTTTTAAATATGGTTTTTCAAGTTATA
>CANLLM010000026.1 GCA_947491825.1 Bacteroidota bacterium | reverse complement strand
ACACAAGCTTCTTGCCATTATTTTAATGAAGCCTACAAAGTATTTAACAGTTGGTCGTTAGTGGCTGCATCATATAACATGGGTATTGATGGTGTGCGCAAACAATTGCAACAACAAGGTGTATCTAACTATTATGATTTGCTTTTAAATACTGAAACCTCGCGCTATGTATTTAGAACTTTAGCAATAAAAGAAATTATGGAACGTCCAAGTAACTATGGTTTTAATGTTATCAATAAACATAAGTATCAACATATACCAACAGTAAAAGTAAAGGTAACGCGTAGTATTGCTGATTTAACAAAATATAGCTTAGATAATGGCTGTAACTATAAATTATTAAAGGTACTAAATCCTTGGCTTAAAAGTAAAAGTTTAACAGTAGCACCAGGTAAAATCTACTAAATCCTTGGCTTAAAAGTAAAAGTTTAACAGTAGCACCAGGTAAAATCTATTTTATAGAATTGCCCAAATATAAGATTGTAGCTACAGATTTGGTAGGTAAACTCATAAACGATACTATTGATTTGAATAATACTCACATTCCAGCTAGTATAGATTAATTACCCTTGTAGTTGGTATAACTTATGTTCCTTAATGTATTTTTCTACCTTTTCGGGAACTAAGTATTTAACAGACTTTTCTGCTTGCAACATTTCTCTAATATAGGTTGATGAAATGTTTAATAAGGGTACTTCAAAAATTTTAATTTTAGGATGATTAGCTAATAATGGATTTTCATGAAATCCTGCTCTGCGGTATACATAAATTTCGTGGTTAGCTATAATTGTTTCATAATCTTTCCATAAATGAAACGACTGTAAATTATCTCCACCAATTATAGGAATAAATGTATCGTTAGGATGTGTTTTTTGCAGTTCGGCTAAGGTATTAACCGTGTATGATGGTCGTGTTAAATTAAATTCAAAATCACTCGCATTAAAACGTTCATCACCATTAATAGCAAGTTTTAACATTTCAAGTCTAGTTCGCTCGTCAAGTAAAGTATCGTTCGCTTTAAACGGGTTTTGAGGAGAAACAATAAACCAGATTTTATCTAAGTGTGTAAACTGTACAAAGTAATTAGCAATTAGTAAATGACCTGTATGCACGGGATTAAACGAACCAAAAAACAAACCAATTTTCATAAAATTTATTTGTTTAAAAAATCGTTGATTAAGTTCTCAGCAACTACTAAAGTCTCTTCAAGACTTTCATTTAATAACACGAATTCAAACTTATCTTCGTACTGTAATTCCTGAACGGCTTTGTTTACTCGTATCCTTAATGTTTCTTCTGTTTCTGTTGATCGGTAACGTAATCGTTGTTCCAAAACCTCTACACTAGGTGGTTTTACAAATACAGCAAGTGCTTTATCTCCAAAATACTTTTTTATATTTAATCCACCCTCAACATCTACATCAAAAATTACGGCTTTACCCAATGCCCAAATTCTTTCAACTTCTGATTTTAATGTGCCATAAAAATTACCACCATACACCTCTTCGTATTCTAAAAATGCTTCATTAGCAATACGGTTTTTAAACTCTTCGTGAGTTAGGAAGTAATAATCTTTTCCATGTTCCTCGTTTGCACGTTTTTTACGTGTACAAGCACTTACAGAAAATACAATTCTCGAATCAATTGATAATAGGTGTTTAACAATAGTAGTTTTACCCGAACCAGAGGGTGCACAAAAAATTACTACCTTATTAAGTTTAGGGTCAAATGTTAGATTTGGATTTTCGCTATTCATCCTTTAACGCTAAACTATATTGTTAATTTGTTCTTTAATTTTTTCCAACTCGTCTTTCATTTCAACTACTCGCTGTTGTATTTTAAAATGATTAGCCTTACTGCCTATGGTATTAATTTCTCTTCCCATTTCTTGAGCTATAAAACCAAGTTTTTTTCCAGCTGATTTAGTCTTCATAGTTTCAAGGAAATAGCTGCAATGTTGAATTAATCTTGTTTTTTCTTCACTAATATCTAACTTCTCTATATAATAAATCAACTCTTGTTCAAGCCTATTTTTGTCTAAGTTATCTACTTTTAGCTGACTTAGTTCAGAATCTATTCTACCACGTATCGTTTGCATACGCTCTGGTTCTAAAGTTTCAATTTCTTTAACCAAATGCATTATAGCTTGTGTCATTCTTATTATTTCGTTGGCTAACATTTCTCCTTCTTTCTGTCTGAATTTTTCAAATTCGATAAAAGCTAAATTAACCACATGTAATAATGTTTTTAAATCTTCCTCATTATTTTCATCTTCTATTGGTTGAAATAAATTAGGCATTTGTAATAGGGAAGAGGCCAACATTTGAGGGTTTAAACCTGATGCGTTGCAAACTTGTGTAAGTTCTTTAATATAAAATGCAGCTACATCCTTGTTAACAGGCATAACCTTATCTTCAGCACGCTTAAATTGTACATTAATATTTACTTGGCAACTACCTCGTTCAATCAGTTTAGTTAGTTCCTTACGAACTTCATGGTCTTTGCTTTGCCACACTTTGGGCATACGCAGGTTTATCTCTAAAAATTTATTATTTAATGATTTAAATTCGGCTTTAATGGTGAAACGATCAGTGTCTACCTCAGCCTGACCATAACCGGTCATTGATCTTAGCATAGTGTTTAACTTTGGGCAAAGTTAAGCTAAACACTTCAAATGACAAACAATGATGTTTGTTCAATACGTTTTAAGTGTGTATTGATTTTAATAATAAAAAGTAAATTATGAATGGATACATTGATTATAAAAAAAGAGCCACAAATTATTTGTAGCTCTTTAGTTTTTTAGGAAGATATTTTAATTTAAACCAAGTTAATTTTAATACGCTTACCAATTTCTTCAATATCAGATTTAAACTTCTTGTCTGTCTCAATTAAGTCGTTATTAAGTCGTTAACAGTTTGGCAAGCATGGATAACAGTAGAGTGATCACGGCCCCCAAAATGCATACCTATTGTTTTTAATGAAGCTTTTGTTAAATCTTTTGCATAATACATAGAGATTTGTCTTGCTTGTACAATCTCACGTTTACGGGTTTTTGATTTTACTAAATCAACTGGTATGGTAAAGTAATCACAAACCAATTTTTGTATAAATTCTATTGAAATTTCGCGTGATGAATTTTTAACGAAATTTTTCAATATCTGTTTAGCCAATTCAAGTGTAACTTCTTTACGATTTAACGAAGCTTGTGCTAAAAGAGAAACCAATGCGCCACGTAACTCACGAATATTATTATTAATATTATGAGCTACATATTCAACCACATCACGACTTAAAGTAATACCATCATTGTACATCATGGTTTCTAATATGCTCAAGCGTGTCTCAAAATCTGGTTGTTGTAAATCGCATGATAATCCCCACTTGAAACGAGATAACAAACGCTCGTCCATGCCTTTTAAATCTTTAGGTGCACGATCGCTGGTTAATATTATTTGTTTACCTTGTTGGTGTAGGTGGTTAAATATTGTAAAGAAGATTTCTTGTGTTTTTTGTTTGTTTTCCAAAAACTGCACATCATCCACTATTAATACATCAACGTTTTGGTAAAAGTTTAAAAAGTCTTGACTGCTATTATTACGAACCGACTCAACATATTGGTTAGTAAATTTTTCCACTGGTACATACAAAACAACTTTAATCTTACTGTTTTGTTTAATCATATTACCTATGGCTTGCACCAAATGCGTTTTACCTAATCCTGTTTCGCTAAAAATCATTAACGGGTTAAAAGATGTGCCGCCTGGCTTATTAGCAACTGCAAAACCTGCTGAACGTGCCAAACGATTGCAATCTCCTTCAATAAAGGTATCGAAGTTTAATGATGGATTTAGGTTGCTATCTATATTAACCTTTTTTAAACCAGGAATAATAAACGGGTTTTTGATATTGCTGCTTAAGTTAAGTGGCATACCAATATTTTGAGTATCTGACTTATGATTATTACTACCAGGTAAATTAACCACGTATGGATTAGCATTATTGCTGCTATTTTCAACAATAATATTATATTCTAATCTAGAGCCTGGACCAAGTTCTTGTTTCAGGGTTTTCTTCAGTAAAGTTACATAGTGTTCTTCTAACCATTCGTAAAAAAACTGACTCGGAACTTGTATTGTTAAAATCTTATTATCTAGCTTAACCGGTTTAATTGGGTCAAACCAAGTTTTAAAACTTTGGGGTGATACATTGTCTTGAATCAATTTCAAACAGTTATTCCAAACGCTATCGGCAGTTTTATCAATCATAATTAATACTCTTTTCGTTGGTGAAGTTGGAGTATTTATTGTTAATAAAAAAATTTTTTTTACGAGAGATTTTGTTTGGAAAACTCAATAAGCTTGTAAGTGATTGTATTTGTTGTTTTTTGCTAATTGGATATTAAAAAAAATGCGACATTTTGAATGAAAAATTTTGTTTATAACCACCCCTTTTGTGTTTAAAACTAAACTTATATATACAATTATCAACGCACTTTAAGTTTCTTGGTGGTTAATATACATGTTTGCGCCTGTACTTGTGTTTACTATACTTTTAGCGCTATCAAAGTAAAAGTCTACTTTGCCTAGTTGTAATCCAGCCCACCCTACTTGGTTGATTATTACGTCTTTATTCAATTGATTTTTTATAACAATTGGTTTTTGCAAAAAGGTATGTGTGTGTCCACCCACTATAACATCAATATAGGCTGATTTTTCAGCCAATTTTTTATCGCTTAACTTATCGTTTTGGTATTCAAACCCTAAGTGAGATAGGCAAATAACCAAATCACATCCTTTTTGTGTTTTTAGTTCTTGCGCAAGTTTATCTGCTATATCAACTGGATGATGGTATATAATATCGCCATACAACTCTTTAGGCACCAGTCCTTCAAGTTCAATGCCCACACCTATAACCCCTATTTTAACTCCCCCTTTTTTAAATATGCGATAAGGCTTCACTTTGTCTGCCAATAATGTTTTACTAAAATCGTAGTTGCAATTTAATAGTTCAAATTTAGCATGCTGCAATTGGTTAATAATACCCTCAATACCATTATCAAAGTCGTGGTTACCTAGTGTTGCGGCATCATAGCCCATTTCACTCATTAACTTATATTCCAATTCACCTTCAAAAAAGTTAAAATATGGTGTGCCCTGAAAAATATCTCCTGCATCTAATAGTATTACATGCTCTTCTTCTGCTCTAATTTTTTTAATTAATGCAGCACGTGTTGCAGCTCCGCCCATTCCTGCATATTTCCCGCCATCTTTAGGGAATGCGTCAATTCGGCTATGCCAATCGTTAGTATGTAAAAGTGTAACCTTAATTAATTCAGGTTTTGCTAAAGCGCTTAATGGAAATTCGTTAAGCATGGCAAGTGCACCTAATTTAGCACCAGTTTTTATAAAGCCTCTTCTATTAATTTTGTTTAATGCGTCCATTGTTATCGGCTTTAATGGTTTGTTTATTTTTTACATAATCAATAATTGCATCCCTTAACTTATAGTTACTACTGTTGCGTTTGCCTTTGGCAAACATGGTTGCTCCATCACCACCATTTGCTAAATAATCTGTCGTAGCTACAAAATAAGTCTTCGATTCGTTAAAGGGTTCTCCTTTTATTTTTACGTTGGTGGCTTCACCGTTTGCTAACGTCAATTCTATTCCGCTAACTGGTGCGCCCTTCCATTTTGCTATCCATGCAAATAATTCTTTGCAGGCATAACCGTCTAATTCAACCACTTCAATCATGTTATCAAACGGCATCAACTCATAAATTTTACCAATTGTAATTGGGCCTTGTTGTATATTAGGTATGCGCACACCGCCTGAGTTTAATACACTAAAATCTGCTTTTGCATTATTGTTTTGTGCATACAATAAACAAGCATCAGCAACAAGGTTACCAAGTGTGCCATCAGGAAGTTCTTTTGTTAATGTATTTTCAGCTTCACCAATTACCTCATTCATTTGTGCATCCAATTTTTGTTTGTAGGGTGCAATCATTTTGGCAATGGTACTATCATATAATTGTAAGCTATCAGCAATAACTCGTATGTTGTTATCTGTGTGTTTGGCAAGTTGATAAGGACCGCTGCATGCACCAATTAACAATATGCCTATAGCAAACAATATTTTTTTCATATTATGTTATTACGCCCTGTATTCACCAAAAGTTTTTCGTAATACATCTGCTACTTCTCCTAATGTTGCATATGCTTCAACCGACTCAATAATAGTAGGCATTAAATTGCTGCCATCGTTCGCGTTTTGCTCTAACTTTGCTAACAATTGTTGAACATTCTTTTCGTTACGTTCGGCTTTAACCTGTGCAATTTTTTCGGTTTGAATTTTTCTAATACTATCATCCACCCTAAATAAAGGGGGAGTAACTTCTTCATCCGCAGTAAATTTATTTACCCCAACTATTACCTTTGTATTGTTTTCAATATCCTTTTGGTATCGGTAACTGGCATCAGCAATTTCTTTTTGCATGTATCCTTCTTCTATTGCACTTACAGCACCACCCATGGCATCAATTTTTTCGATGTATTTCCATGCTTCCAATTCAATTTGATTAGTTAATTCTTCCACAAAATAACTTCCCCCCATTGGATCAACGGTATCAACCACACCACTTTCGTAGGCAATTATTTGCTGGGTACGTAATGCTATTCGAGCAGCATTTTCTGTAGGTAAACTTAAGGCCTCATCAAAACCATTGGTATGTAAACTTTGTGTTCCACCCATTACAGCAGCCAAGGCTTGCAAGGTTACTCGAACTATGTTGGTGTCTGATTGTTGGGCTTGTAAGGTGCTTCCACCTGTTTGTGTATGGAATCTCAACATTTGTGACTTAGGATTTGTAGCACCTAACTCCTTAGCAATTTTCGCCCACATTCTTCTGGCTGCTCTAAATTTAGCTATCTCTTCAAAAAAGTTATTATGTGCATTAAAGAAAAAAGATAAACGTTGTCCAAACAAATTTATATCTAAACCTTTTTCGATAGCTGCTTGTGCGTATGCTTTTGCATTACTCAGGGTAAATGCAATTTCTTGAACAGCTGTGCTTCCTGCCTCTCTTATGTGGTAGCCACTTATTGATATGGTATTCCACTTAGGAACTTCCTTGCTGCAATATTCAAAAATATCTGTGATGATGCGCATACTCGGTTTAGGCGGATAAATGTAGGTGCCCCGTGCAGCATATTCTTTTAAAATATCGTTTTGTATTGTACCAGATATTTTTTGAATATCAGCACCTTGTTTTCTTGCTAATGCGATATACATAGCCAATAAAGTAGATGCTGTTGCATTAATGGTCATTGAGGTGGTTATTTTTTCTAACTCAATACCTTCAAATAAAATTTCAATATCGCGCAATGTATCAATAGCAACACCCACTTTACCTACCTCACCTTCACTCATTGTGTGTGTGCTATCATAACCAATTTGAGTTGGTAAATCAAAAGCCACACTTAATCCCATGGTTCCATTTGCCAATAAATACTTGTAGCGTTTGTTGCTTTCTTCGGCTGTACTAAATCCTGCATATTGACGCATGGTCCAATGGCGGCCACGATACATATCTGGTTGAACACCGCGTGTAAACGGGAACTGTCCAGATAACTCTTCCATTGGAACTGGCGTATTATATAAAGAACTGATTTCAATTCCTGAATCTGTAATTCTTTTGTCGCTCATGTTAAAAGTATGAAGGTATAAAACCTATAATTAATTAATCAAACAATAAATGAAACTCTTTACGTATAAACTCTAATGCCATGTGGGTAGGAGTACTTTCCTTTTGCATCATGTTTTCAAAAATAGCCTTACTTAAATCTAGCCCAACAGAATTGTGGCCTAAACTACTATACGAAGTATTAACAATATTTATCATCTCTTCTTTTGCAATACGTACCATTTGCCATGATTGTGACGAGACATAAACTTGTTGAGATACGTTGTGGTTATACTCATTGTTAATATCTTGAATCAATGCAATTTTTAATTGGGTGGCGCTAATGCCTGGGTGGCTTACCCTGAAGATGAGGTTATTTGGGCTCATGCGTTCCATTAAAATAACAATACGTTCATATGCTTGCAACTTTAATGGGGTAATTAATTTGTTTGTTTCTACCTTTAAATCCGTATGTCTACGTTGATATTCATTATCAAAGAAGTTTTTTAGCATGTATTGCACAATACCAAAAACAACACCAGCTGGAATGATGTATTTTAATACTTCAAGTATTGATAAGATGTAATCTGTTGATTTTTCCATAATGTCTAATTTTAGTGGCAACCTGCCAAGCCTGGGCGAATTTAATCACAATAAGCACTTCTGCAAAGCGAGTGTTTCTAAAATATGGCAATAAAACATAAACCATGTGTAAACGTGGGTAACTAAATACCTTTAAGTAGCTTGGTGGTGTATTTTTGTTTAGTTAAAATGAAAAAGGCCAAGCAAAACATAATCAGCACAGTAAGTAGCGAACCAAAGGATTTTGAGCGTGAAGAACCAATAGAAAGACCCGTTTCGAAAGGAACGAAAAAAAAAGCCGAACCAGTTTCTGGTAAATTGACTTTGTTAAAAGATGAGCGGTTTGTTAAAATTACAGGTTTGGTTTTCCTTCTTGCCTCCGTTTTTATGGCTTTTGCTTTCGGTTCTTTTATTTTTAGCTGGCAATACGATCAAAATATTGCAAAGGGACTTGGTTGGAATGTGTTTTTGCAAAATGATCCTGATGCTGCCGAAAATATATTAGGTAAATTAGGCGCATGGGTGGCCTACATTTTTATGTACAAAGGTTTTGGCATTGCTTCTTTCGCGTTTGTTTTAATATTTGGGTTGATTGGTATAGAGCTCTTAACCGACACAACGCCTTTACCTATTGGCAAAACAATCAGGTATAGTTTTTTTGGTGTCGTTTGGTTATCTGTAACCTTAGGCTTAATTTTTACTGATGTTTGGCAAATTTTAGGTGGTGCATTCGGCCACTTTGGTTATTTGTACTTAAAAGGATTAATCGGCATTGCAGGTGCAGCATTAAGTTTGATATTTTATTTATTGGTGTTTTTAGTAGTCGTATTTAATATCAAGTTTTATCAACCCAAACCCAAAGTTGAAGCAACCACACCCGAACAAGTTGATGAACCAGAAAACTTAGGAAATATTACACTGAGTAGCGCAGCCATAGCAGCACAAGAAATAGGTGCTGAACCCTTAAACCCAGATGATTTTATTTTGACTGTTAAAGAAAATATTATTGAATCTATAGCAGAACCACAACCTGAAAACGAAGCACAAAATGAATTGGAGCCAAATGCGCTACCTATTGAAGAGCAGGAAGAGAACAACATACCAATTGTACCAATTATTGCAGCTGGGGCATTAGCAAGTACATTCATTCATGGAGCCGAAAACGAATTGCTTTCGAGCGCAGTATTAACAACAGACAGTGGCTTGGTTTTAGAAGTACAAGAAACACCAGAAGAAGATGAAGAAGTGCTAGATAAACCCGAGTATGGTGGAATAGATACGGAGTACGATCCAACTTTAGATTATAGCAATTACCAATTTCCAACTTTAGATTTACTAAATGATTATGGAGGCGAAAGCAAATCAACTGTGGAAGCAGCCGAGTTGCAGATAAAAACCAAAATGATTGAAGATACCTTAAAGAATTATAACATTGGTATCAAAAAGATATCAGCAACTATTGGCCCCACTGTTACGCTCTACGAAATAGTACCACAAGATGGTGTGCGTATTGCTAAAATTAAAAACTTAGAAGATGATATTGCGTTAAGTTTAGCTGCTTTAGGTATTCGTATCATTGCACCAATTCCGGGCCGTGGTACCATCGGTATTGAAGTGCCAAACGAAAAACCTGCCATGGTAAGTATGCGCAGTGCATTGAGTAGTGCACGTTTTCAAAATGCAGATATGGATTTACCCATTGCATTTGGTAAAAATATTCAGAATGAAGTATTTGTGGCCGACTTAGCCAAAATGCCCCACCTACTTATGGCTGGTGCTACCGGGCAAGGTAAATCGGTTGGTTTAAATGCCATCTTGATTTCGTTGTTGTATAAAAAACACCCATCGCAAATTAAGTTTGTATTGGTGGACCCTAAAAAGGTGGAGTTAAGCATATACAAAACCATCGAACGACATTTTTTAGCTAAAATACCTGGTGATGCAGATGCCATCATTACC
This sequence comes from Bacteroidota bacterium, assembly GCA_947491825.1. Classification (GTDB taxonomy): domain Bacteria; phylum Bacteroidota; class Bacteroidia; order UKL13-3; family UKL13-3; genus UBA6183. The sequence goes on along the minus strand of CANLLM010000026.1, from coordinate 20,855 downwards.
GATACCAAGTTGGTTGTAAATACACTTAACTCGTTATGTTTAGAAATGGACAGCCGCTACGATTTGTTAAAAGAAGCACAAGTACGTAACCTAAAAGAATACAACGCTAAGTTTGTAAGCCGCAGGTTGGTTCCCACTGATAAAATTCCACATCGGTTTTTGCCATACATTGTTGTAGTAATTGATGAAGTTGCTGATTTAATGATGACGGCCGGCAAAGAAGTAGAAATGCCTATTGCACGTTTGGCTCAATTGGCACGTGCCATTGGTATACATTTAATTTTGGCCACACAACGTCCATCGGTAAATGTAATTACGGGTATGATCAAGGCAAACTTTCCAGCACGTGTGGCTTTCCGTGTATCTCAAAAAACCGACTCGCGCACCATTTTAGACGCGAACGGTGCCGATCAATTAATTGGTAAAGGCGACATGCTATATACCGTGGGTAACGATTTGGTGCGTTTGCAATGCGCCTTTGTAGATACGCCTGAAGTAGATAGAATAGCAAATTTTATTGGCGATCAGCCGGGTAAAGAACCCTATATTTTACCTGAAGTTAAAATGGATGAAGATGGTGAAAATGGCCCTGCAGAATTCGACCCTCGAGAACGTGACAGTTTGTTTGAAGAAGCTGCGCAAATTATTGTACAACACCAACAAGGTTCAACCTCTTTATTGCAACGCAAGTTAAACCTTGGTTATAACCGTGCAGGCCGATTAATCGATCAGTTAGAACGCGCAGGTATTGTTGGCCCGTTTAAAGGCAGTAAAGCCCGTGAAGTATTGGTAAGTGATATTATGCAACTTGAGGATAGACTTGCCACGATACGTGATAAGGGATAACCTTTAACAATTAGTATATTAGTTTTGTCTGAAACATCAATGTGAAGTTGTTTTCCTATTACTATACTTTCGCCTTCTTTATGGTAGTGATTCACTAAAATGTGTTTGCTTACTTAAAACGTCACTGTGGGTGTATTCGAATTAACACTTATACATGCCATTAGGTTAACACTTATAAAATAATAGGCATAATCATCCCATAAAAAAGCCCCCAATGTTATTGGAGGCTTTTTTAAGTTATAAATAATAAAATTAGTGAGTTGATAAGTAACTTGCAATACCTTCTGCAGTATCTTTCAAACCATCTTTTCCTTTGTTCCAATCAGCAGGACAAACCTCACCGTTTTCTTCAAAGTACTGTAAGGCATCAACCATACGTAATGTTTCGTCAACACTACGACCTAAAGGTAAATCGTTAACTACTTGGTGGCGCACAATACCGTTTTTGTCTATTAAAAATAAACCGCGGTAAGCTACACTGTCTTCGCCTTGGTTACCAATCCATATCATATCACCGTTGTCATCGTAATTGTAATGACCTGCCAATACACCATAGTTTAATGCGATGGTTTTGTTTACATCAGCCACCAAAGGATATTTTACACCTTGAATACCGCCATCGTTTTGTGGGGTATTTAACCAAGCCCAATGGCTAAATTTAGAATCTATTGAGCAACCTACTACTGCTACATTGCGGGCTTCAAATTCTTCCATTCTGCGTTGGAAAGCAATAATTTCTGTAGGGCAAACAAATGTGAAATCTAACGGGTAAAAGAAAAATACCACGTGCTTTTTACCAATAAATTGCGCTAACGAAAAATCTTCCACAAACTCGCCACCATTAACTAAAGCAGAAGCCTGAAAAGAAGGGGCTTTTTTTCCTACTAACATTGTCATATTGTTTAATTTTTATTTAATGTGTTGGTACGAATTTAACATTTGCACCATGAACAAAAATTCATTTTTAATTTACTTATCAATAATTAAAACTTATCCATTCATTGATGCCAAAAACTCTTCATTGCTATTGGTGTTTTTCATGTTTTTCAACAATACATCCATAGCTTCTTCCGCGTTCATATCAGCAATGTGGTTACGTAACACCCAAACACGTTGTAAAGTAGCTTTATCCATTAATAAATCTTCACGTCTGGTGCTACTTGCCACAATATCAATAGCTGGGTAAATACGTTTGTTAGCCAATCTTCTGTCAAGCTGAAGTTCCATGTTACCGGTACCTTTAAACTCTTCAAAAATTACCTCATCCATTTTACTTCCTGTTTCGGTTAATGCAGTAGCAATAATGGTTAAAGATCCACCATTTTCAATTTTACGAGCGGCACCAAAAAAGCGTTTAGGCTTGTGTAATGCATTAGCATCAACACCACCAGATAATATTTTACCCGATGCAGGTTGCACCGTGTTGAATGCGCGTGCCATACGCGTAATAGAGTCTAACAAAATAACTACATCATGTCCGCACTCGGTCATGCGTTTTGCTTTTTCTAAAACAATGTTAGCTAGCTTCACATGTTTTTCTGCAGGTTCATCAAAGGTACTTGCAACCACCTCTGCACGAACACTACGTTGCATGTCTGTCACCTCTTCAGGGCGTTCATCAATCAATAAAATAATTAAATAAACTTCTGGATGGTTTTTTGCAATGGCGTTGGCAATATCTTTTAATAAAATGGTTTTACCTGTTTTTGGTTGGGCCACAATTAAACCACGTTGTCCTTTGCCTATTGGTGCTATTAAATCAATAATACGGGTTGAATAAGAAACCGAATTTTTTGATAAGTTTAATTTCTCATCAGGGAAAAGCGGTGTTAAATGTTCAAATGCTACACGGTCTCTAATTTCTGCAGCGCTCCGTCCATTTACCGATTCAACTTTAATTAATGCAAAATACTTTTCTCCTTCTTTTGGAGGGCGAATGGTACCACGAACTGTATCGCCAGTTTTTAAACCCAATAATTTTATTTGCGAAGGTGATACATATACATCATCCGGAGATGGTTGGTAATTGTAATCACTTGAACGTAAAAAACCATAGCCATCAAGCATGGTTTCTAACACACCTTCGCTACTTACTATACCTTCTAATTCTTGTAATAAAGCTTGTTGTTGTTGGATACGTTCGTTGCGTTCGTTACGCTCATTATTGCGTTTTTCTTTCCAATCGTTATTTCCTTTATTCGGGTTGTTTTGAGGATTAATTGAGTTACTGTAGTTTTCACTTTCGTTACTCAATTGTATTTCTTCAACACTACTTTGTGGATCTTGTTGTTTTTCTAAAACGGGTTGAGGTTGTTGTTCCTCTTCTTGTTTTATTTCTAGAACCGGAGTAGGTGTAAAATCAATATCATCTAGTAAGCTTTCAGATGAGTTATCCATCATTCTTTCTTCACTTTCTATTTTATCTTCTCCCTTTTTAGGGCGGCCTCTGCGTTTTTTTGGTGAATCGTCAGCACCAGGATTATTTGTATTTTCGTTCATTTTTATTTGTTCAAGCAATTGCTGTTGCGCAGTAATTACATTAATAAGTTCTTCTTTACTCTTTGCATTAACATCAGCTATGTTAAGTAAAAGAGCGATCTCGCGTAGTTCCGAAATTATCTTATCGGATAACGTAGTTTTATTGTACATCAAAAAAAATTAAATTAATAAGATCTTGTTTGATTGCTTTGCCTTGCACTGTTTCCTTTAATTAAACCTAAAAGCTTTTTATGGAATGTGTTAGAGCAATGGAAGAATTTCCGATTGCAAGGTAAAAATAAAATCCAAAAAGCAAAATATTTTTCTTTTGACCTGATTATTAACCTTCCTCCTCAATAACTTATGAAAAAAATCAATCTTTATTTTATGAATGAGATTGCTTGACAATTATTATGTGGATGTAATTGCAGTAATTAAACCACAAAAGGGTTGGCGCTTAAATGTTTGCCGAATGACTCGTTGATATGTAAACAAGAAAGCCATGTTGCAATTACAACATGGCTTTAATAAATATTGCAGGTAATCTTATACCAATAATTTTACCGGATTTTCCAGTAATTCTTTTAACGTTTTTAAGAATGCAGAACCCACAGCACCATCCACAACACGGTGGTCACAGCTCAAAGTAACCTTCATTACATGGGCAATTTTCATTTGTCCATTTTCTGCAATGACAGTTTCTTTGGCGGCACCCACAGCTAAAATACAAGCATCAGGTGAGTTAATAATAGCTGTAAACTCGTCAATGCCAAACATTCCTAAGTTAGATATGGTGAAGGTGTTACCTTCAAATTCGTTTGGTTGAAGTTTTTTGTTTTTGGCTTTTTCAGCTAACTCTTTTACCTCAGCACTAATGTGCGATAAACTTTTACTATCGGCAAATTTCACTACAGGAACAATTAATCCATCTTCAATAGCAACTGCCACACCAATATGAATATGGTGGTTGTAACGTATTTTATCTCCTAACCAGCTAGCGTTTGCAGCAGGATTTTTGCGCAAGGAACCAGCAACTGCCTTTATAATAATGTCGTTAACAGATATTTTTACAGGGCTGAATTCTAACATAAATTTTCTGGCTTCAATGGCCTTATCCATGTTAATACTCATGGTTAAGTAGAAGTGAGGCGCAGTATGTTTACTTTCACTTAATCTGCGTGCAATTACCTTACGCATTTGCGATACAGGTACTTCTTCAAAACTTTCTTGACCTATAACATTTGGCAAAGTGATGCTGATTTTACTTCCGCCCTTTGCAGAAGGACTAAATGTTTCCACATCGCGCTTAACAATACGTCCGCCATCACCACTACCACTTACGTTATTGATATCAATGCCTTTATCGTCTGCTATTTTTTTAGCTAAAGGCGATGCTTTAACACGTGAATCTGTTGATGTATTTGCAATTGGAGCTGAAGGAGCTGGAGTGACAACGGTCTCTACTTTGGTATCTTCTGTTTTTGCAGCAGCAACTGGAGCAGGTGCGCCATTTAATAAAGCCGAAATATCATCACCCTTTTTACCAACAATGGCAATAAGTGCATCAACAGGCACACTGCCACCTGCAGGAATACCAATATGCAACAAGGTTCCTTTCACGTAATTTTCTAACTCCATCGTGGCTTTGTCGGTTTCCACTTCAGCCAAAATATCACCTGGTTTAATATCATCGCCAACTTTTTTTAACCAGGATACAATAACACCTTCGGTCATGGTATCACTCATTTTGGGCATGCGTATTACTTCTGCCATATCTATAATGTGTTTATCTTATGTTGTTAATTCAAAAATCAAACAAAAATAACAATACTATTCATTTAAGCTACTCAAACTTAAAATTCTCAAAAATTCAAATTCCGCATCATACAAATCAAAACCCTAAGTAATTGGTTTTAAATATGTTTGATTCCATTGTAAATGTACTCAGCTGTTTATATTGGAATGATACTTTACATATAAATAAATGCCAACCGCTCAGATAGAGTTAGATTACGTATATAAATCATTGTTCAGCATATGTAGGGCTATGATAGTATGCCTTCTTAGAGATGTTTCGCATCCATTATCGTTTGGTTATTAAAAACCTTCCAGCATGTGCGCTAAAATAGGCTCACATTTTTCTTTGCAGCAAGGGTAAAAAGTGCCATGTTTCCAGTTAACAGATTTGGGTGATTGTCCCCACCAAAACTCAGCTAAGGCGAGGGGTTTTAATTGGTGTAAAAATGCGTATTGTAATAGTTTGGGTGCAGCACATTCTCCTGCACCAGCAGGAGGGTTTTTGTATGATGCTTGTTCAAAAATATCGTTAATATTTTTGAACAAGCCTTTCTGGTTAGCGAAAGAGTAACGGCTAAAAATTTCTTGTTGTAAGCTTTTAGAAAATTGGTGGCGATATTTTTTAAGATTTTTTATTGCTTCAATATTTTCTGGCTCGGAAGCTTCCATTATTTTTATTTCTTTAGTTAACAAGGTTAATTCTTGCATCCCAATACTTAAAAATCCACCTTGTATAAGCAAATCAAAAACTGGAGGTACAAACTTGGAGTGGTGGTTGGCGCCTGCAAGCTTGCCAGAGAATGCAGATAAATATCCAATTTGATTTTCTACATTTTTAACCACAAGCACACCAAACATTTTTCCAACAATACTGCTATTTAAAGTTGCTGCTAATCCAAAATTGTGTTCCCAATCGGTTTGGCTTATGATGTGTTGCTGTAGTTCTTTTGCCGCCAGAATACTTAATGGATGCGGTGCATGATTTTCTTTTTGTAATATTAAATAATCAGGTATTAAATCTATTTCAATAGCAGTTTTAAAATGATTAAATAATGGTGAATTTATATAAGACAAAATAGGGTATGAACTAGCTCATTCTTTCCATTAAATCAATGGCCGTTTGTTTAATCAATAATGTTTTTTCAGTTGGTATGCTTACTTGTTTAAGGTGCTCAAAAGCCAATTGTAAATGTTGTTCTTTTAGCTGCTCGGCTTTGTCGCGTACCTTGTATTTACTATACAGGTTGAGTACCGCCTCGATTTTTTCATCGCTTTTAGCGCCAAGCCAATAGTATAATTCATCTTTATCGTCACCTGTAGCACTATTTAAGGCCTCAATTAACAAAATAGTTTTTTTATTAGCTGAAATATCACCACCAATTTTTTTCCCCACTTTATCTCCTTCTCCAAAACTATCTAATATATCATCTTGTAATTGAAATGCTATACCAATGTTTTTACCAAATTCGTATAAATGGTTTGCATCATTCGTATTTGCTCCACCAATTAATGCACCAACTTTTAACGCACAACCCAATAAAACGGCAGTTTTTAAGGTGATCATCATTAAGTAATCTTTTTCGGTTACATTATTTTGGGTTTCAAAATTCATATCCCATTGTTGACCTTCACAAACCTCAGCTGCCGTTTTATTAAATACCGAAATTAAGGTACGTAAATCGTTGGTTTCAGTTTCGCACAATAAATCGGTAGCTTTAATCATCATTAAATCACCAGATAAAATTGCAATGGTTTGGTTCCACTTGATGTGCACAGTTGGTTGGCCGCGTCTAATATCGGCATTGTCCATAATGTCATCGTGTACCAAGGTAAAGTTGTGAAACATCTCAATTGCCAAGGCCGCTTTTATTGCTTTTTGCGATTGGCCACCAAACATATCGCAAGCCATTAGCGTGAGCAACGGGCGCAATCGTTTGCCACCTAACGACATGATGTACTCGATAGGTTTGTATAGCTCTTCAGGTTGCTGGGCATAAACAATATTGGCAATTTCTTGCTCAATTAGTGCGTATATCTCTTTGTAGGTTTTCAAACAGTTTATTTCTTATTAGTTGGCCAAGGCATTAAAACACCCAACACATAAATAAAGTTTGTATGGGTTGATTGATTTATGTTTTTATACTGCTACTGGTGCTTTAATTGATGGATGTGGATTGTAGTTTTCAAACGTAAAATCATCAAACATAAAATCCAAAATGCTTTTAATATTTGGATTAATGCGTAGGTTGGGGTAGGGTCTTGCCTCACGACTTAATTGTAACTCTACTTGTTCAAAATGATTGCTGTATATGTGCGCATCGCCAAAGGTGTGAATAAAATCACCAACTTCTAAGTTACAAACTTGCGCAACCATGTGGGTTAGTAAAGCGTATGATGCAATGTTGAATGGCACACCTAAAAACATATCTGCACTGCGCTGGTACAACTGGCAACTTAGTTTTCCATCGGCCACATAAAATTGAAAAAATGCATGACAAGGCATTAATGCCATGTTGGGTAAATCGGCCACATTCCATGCACTTACAATCATTCTGCGTGAGTCTGGATTTTTTTGGATGGTATCAATAACCTCCAACAATTGGTCAATGTATTTGCCATCAGCGGTAGGCCAACTGCGCCATTGGTAACCATACACTGGTCCAAGGTTTCCATTTTCATCAGCCCACTCATTCCAAATGGTTACCCCGTTATCTTTTAAATATTTGGTATTGGTTTCACCTTTTATAAACCATAACAATTCGTGAACAATAGATTTTAAGTGAACCTTTTTGGTAGTTACCAGGGGGAATCCTTCGGCCAGATTAAAGCGGATTTGGGATCCAAAAATACTTTTGGTACCAGTACCTGTTCTATCACTTTTAAACGTTCCGTTTTTATAAATGTGTGCTAATAAATCTTCGTATTGGGTCATAATTAAACAAACTTAAAGTTACGAAGTAAAGGAAAGTCTTGTTATTGTTTTCCACACGTAATACCATATAGTAAAATGCTCAACTCATACCATGTAAGGTAATTGTCACAATCATACATTGAAATTTTAAACTTAATTTTTTTGATTAATCCTAGGTTGTACTTTTTGAGGGGTTTTAAATCATTGATTTAAAAAACTAAAATCAACCTGGTCGTATTCCAGTTTATATTTTGCTGCATTTTTATTGTGTCTGCTACTCATAAAAAAGCCCTCTTTTGCACAGATGCACTAAGGAGGGCTTTGTGGAGCTGCAGGGATTCGAACCCTGGTCCGGAAATGGAATGGTCAAGCTTTCTACACGTTTAGTTAAGCGTTAATTGTCGGGAAAATTCAGGCCGCAAAACCTGCCAAAAAATTCCGTAGCCCATTAAGTTCAATTAACCAACAAAGGCGGTTGGTCAAATGGCTTTTCCTGATGATGCCCCTGATGCAAGCGCGGTTAAGCTAACACTTGCGAGACAATGGCATGATGCGTAATCTTCCTGATTAGGCAGCCATAGCGAAGTTATTTTCGCCAAATAAAAGTTTGAGCATTAGGTTTAAAGCGCCAACATCTCAATGCGCTACGTGCTTACCTGCCAGATGCTCACCCCGTCAAAACCGGTCAGCCCCTTTTTGTGCAGCAAATATACTATATAATGTTACACGCTACGGCAATAATTCAGGTTAATTTTTAACAATCAGCCATGTTTGTTCAATGCCATCACTTTGTATACTTAAAAAAAATAGTATTTTAGCTGCCATTTTAAATGTGTATGGTAAAAAAGTTTACAGCGATATGGTTGATGTCTTTCATCTCTACATGTGTTTTTTCGCAGGTTACTGCGCCAAGTTTAACAGCGCAAAATGTTACCGAAGACAAAGGGCAATTTTCGGGAAATTTCCAATCTAATTTTCAGGCTTATGTAAAAGATAGTGCCATTGGCGCGAATACCACACAATACGAAAAAGAACTTTCATCTGCGGATGCTTGGTTGTTTTTAAATTACAAATACCTTGGGTTTAATTTTAGTTTACGTTATGATGTATTCAATAACACCCCATTGTTTGATCCTTTTAGGGCTTACACCCAATCTGGTGTTGGCTATTGGCAGGTAAGTAAAGACATTGAAAAATTTAATATTACTGTTGGTAATTTTTACGATCAGTTTGGATCTGGCATTGTTTTCAGAGCTTTCGAAGACCGTAACATTGGTATAGATTATTCTATCATGGGTGCACGCGTTGTTTATAATCCAACAGAAAATACCCGTATCAAAGCCTTTACCGGTCAACAAAAGTTTTTATTTGACAGACGTACCCCAGTTATCAAGGGTATAAATCTAGAACATCGAATTAATATTTCGGAAAATTTTGTAGCAGATTTGGGTGCGTCTTTTGTTAATCGTACCATCGATCAGAGTACGATGAATACCATTGCATCTACCATAAATAGTTATGCTATTGAAGATAGGTTTGATCCCAAATACAATGTTTTTGCTTACAACGGGTACACCACATTAAGTGTTAAAAATTATAGGTTGTACTTTGAGTATACTAAAAAAACGCCTGAGGCCTTAATGGGTTTAGACCAACGCTTGTTTAAAGCATCGGGTGATGTGTATTACACTTCATTATCCTATTCGACTAAAGGAGTGGGTATTAGTGCACAATACAGACGAATCAATAATTTTCAATTCCGTACATCACCTTTAGAAACCAGCCCGCTTCCCTCATATGGTGCATTAATCAATTATTTGCCTGCATTAACCCGTCAAAATACATATAGGTTGTTGGCGCGTTATAATGCTGTTATGCAAGAATTGGGCGAAAATGCTGCACAGTTAGAAATGACTTTCAAACCCAACAAAAAATGGCAAATAAATTTGAATGCGGCTGCAACAACAACATTAACAGGAATTGATTTTAAAAGGGGTATAGATGTGCTGAAGTGGGATACCACTACACGTTTATTCCGTGAGTTTTACATTGATGTGGTGCATAAAGTAAATAATAACTTGAAAATAATGGGGGGTGTTCAAATTATTGGATACAACCAAACCACATTTGAGTTGAAAGCAGATGCGCCATTTGTTCAAGCTTTTACTCCATTTGGAGAAATTACCTATAAATTAACACCTCAACGTAGCTTAAGAATTGAAGGACAGTATTTAATGACCAAACAAGATTTAGGTAATCTTGCAAATTTACTGGTTGAATTTAATGTGGCCCCTGATTGGAGTTTCTCTGTAAGCGACATGGTTAATATTAAATACGGAGCGCTTAATAAACCTATTGCAGGAGAAAAGTTTAAATTGATACATTACTATAATTTCTTTGTATCATATACTCATAAAACTACGCGTATTACTGCAGCTTGGTTAAAGCAAGTAGCAGGAGTTAACTGCACCGGTGGTGTATGTAGGGTTGAGCCCGCATTCAGTGGAGCAAGGGTAACATTGTCAACAAATTTTTAAATTTGAATTATGAAAAAATTTCGCATACTGATTAGTGCTTTTGTTTTGTTAACCATTGTAGCTTGCGAAGAAGTTCCACCGCTTATTAATTACGAAGAAAGTAAATCGCTAAAAGACACCACTTATTTGATAAATACCGTTCCTGCAGCAGAACTTAAAAATGTGTTACTAGAGGACGTTTCAGGGGTTAAATGTGTAAATTGCCCAGATGCTGCGGTTATTGCAAAAAGCATTATGGATGCTTTCCCAGGTCGTGTTTTTACAAGTGTATTACATCCTAATTTAAACTCTTTATCAAGTTTTGTGTCTCCAATAACTAAAGCAGGTCACGAAAGTAGGTATGATTTTAGAACTGATGATGCTAAAGAAATACTTGAGCTTTGCGGAATACCTGGATCTTTGCCCCGTGGTTTCATCAACAGAAAACAATTCGTGGATCAGCCTTTACGTTTCTTAGGTAGAACGGATTGGTACGTAAAATGTGAGCAAGAACTTCAAGGAACAACGCCTGTTAATATTGATTTAGAATCAACTTTTGATGATGCCAAACAAGAAGGGATAGCCAAGATTAAATTTACCTACACATCTGCTATCAACAAAAAGCAATATTTTTCTATTGTTCTTATAGAAGACAGTATCATTGATACGCAAGAATACCAAGATCCGGTAACATTTGAAGTGAAGTACAACAATGATTATGTGCACATGCATGTGTTGCGCGATTTGGTGACTTTTGCACAAGGTGATGCTGTTGCAAAGGATACCGCAACCAGTTTTGTCCCAGGTCGCGTATTCGAGAAAGAATATAAATACAGTATGAATGTGAGTGAGCTTATTAAGGTAAATCCTAAGCATGCTAAACTGTTAGTCTTCGTTCATGAAGGTGCACCTTATTTGAATGTTTTACAGGTAAAAGAAATTCACGTAAAAGACTAATGCGGTTTTTTGTTTTTGTTGCTTTAGGTTTAGGGTTGATAAGCTTAAACGCATGCTCAAACCCAAATGATGTAGCATACGCCCAACGTATCATGCAGCACAGAGCTGCAATAACCTATAAGTTTTTAGACCCTGCAACTACACCTTTAACGCAGGCTAAACTAGTCAATTTTAAAGGCTTACCCTATTATGAGGTAAATAAAAACTATTTGGTTGAAGCTATTTTTAATCCATCCGGAAATCAAACCATTTTTGCTATGCCGCACACGTTAAACAGAGCTTATGAATACGTGGAAGCAGGAACATTGTCGTTTCAGCTCAATGGTAAAAACCTGCAATTAATGAGCTATTTACGTAAAGGTGAAATGACCGATTCAGTGCAGCTTTTTATTCCGTTTACCGATTTAACCGGAGGCAAATCAACTTATGGTGGTGGACGCTATTTAGACGTGAAAGCCAAGTTAAGTGCTAAAAAAGTATGGATTGATTTTAATTTCGCTTACAATCCATATTGCGCTTATAATGTTGACTTTAGTTGTCCTATCCCACCAAATCAAAATCATTTACCTGTGGCCATAGAGGCGGGCGAGCAGTATAAAACAGTATATTAGGCAGACCAACAAATTCAGCGAATTTTAGGGAATAAATCTGTAAGCTTTGTTCAAGATGTGTATATTCGCATCGCTTTAAAATATAAAATTTTATGAAATACGATGTAACCGTTATAGGTTCGGGCCCCGGAGGCTATGTTGCAGCAATACGATGCGCTCAGTTAGGTTTGAAAACTGCCATCATCGAAAAATATAGCACCCTTGGCGGTACTTGCCTAAATGTAGGCTGTATTCCATCTAAAGCGTTATTAGATTCATCAGAGCATTACCATAATGCTGTGCATAATTTTACCACACATGGTGTTGACATTAAAGGTGAAGTTCAGGTTAATTTAAAGCAAATGATTGAACGCAAAAATGGCGTGGTTAAACAAACCTGCGATGGCATCGATTATTTGATGAAGAAAAATAACATTGATGTTTTTCAAGGTGTGGGCTCGTTTGTAAATAAAAATACCATTAAAATTATTGGCGAGAAAGAGCAAACCATTGAAACCGATAAAGTAATTATCGCCACTGGTTCAAAACCATCAACCTTGCCAGGTATTGATATTGACAAAAAAAGAGTTATTACCAGCACCGAAGCTTTAAACATGACCGAAGTGCCTAAACATTTAATTGTGATTGGTGGAGGTGTAATTGGTTTAGAGTTAGGCTCGGTATATGCTCGTTTAGGTGCTAAAGTTACCGTTGTTGAGTATTCAGGGAGTATTATTCCAACCATGGATGCTGCTTTGGGTAAAGAGTTACAACGTGTGTTGCGCAAACAAGGTTTTGAGTTTAACTTTAATCATAAAGTAAAAACGGCTACAGTAAAAGGTAAAGAAGTTACGGTAACGGCTGAAAATGAAAAAGGTGAAATGGTAGCGTTTAAGGGCGACTATTGTTTACTTAGTGTTGGTCGTAAAGCATATACCAATGGTTTAGGTTTAGAAAATGTAGGTTTAAAAGTAGATGAGCGCGGACGTATAGAAACCGATGCACATTTAGAAACTGCCGTTAAAGGAATTTATGCCATTGGTGATGTGGTAAAAGGCGCCATGCTTGCACACAAAGCCGAAGAAGAAGGTGTATTTGCTGCAGAGGTTATTGCTGGCCAAAAACCACATATTAATTACAACTTAATTCCGGGTGTTGTTTATACCTGGCCTGAGGTTGCAGGTGTTGGGCAAACAGAAGAGGAATTGAAAAAAGCAGGACGTAATATTAAGTCAGGTTCATTCCCGATACGCGCTTTGGGTCGTGCCCGCGGTCAGGTTCATTCCCGATACGCGCTTTGGGTCGTGCCCGCGCAAGTATGGATATTGATGGTTTGGTAAAAGTTATTGCTGATGCCGATACAGATGAGATACTTGGTGTACATATGATTGGTCCGCGAGCGGCAGATATGATTGCAGAAGCAGTTGTTGCGATGGAGTTCCGTGCAAGTGCGGAAGATATCAGCAGAATGAGCCATGCACATCCAACCTATACCGAGGCGATGAAAGAAGCGTGTTTGGCCGCTACAGCTAACCGTGCTTTGCATACCTAGGCAAAAAGAATTGAAAACACAAAGACGACTTCGGTCGTCTTTTTTTTGCTTTATGAAGTTAATAATGACGTGTAATTGCATTGAACAAGTACCTTTAGTTTAATTTTTTCTTAGCAACTGTTATTTTAATCTGTTTGATATGGCCACTCTAGATGGGCTAGTTTGTTAGTTCTCCGTATAATTTATCACCCACACTTGACAAAGTGGTTTAAAATATTACCTTCGCACCTCATAAAATTATACTATTTTAGCCTAAGTAGTGCAATTTTTGATTTAAAACAGTATCTTAAATGAAATTATCCCAGTTTAAATTTAACTTCACCGAAAGCCTCATTGCGAAGTACCCGGCAGATGTTCGTCACGACAGCAAAATGATGGTGCTTGATCGTAAAAAAGGAAAAATCGAACACAAAGTGTTTAGCGACATCCTTAAATATTTTGATGATAGGGATGTGATGATTAACAACAATACCAAAGTTTTTCCGGCTCGTTTATACGGTAGCAAAGAAAAAACAGGTGCTAAAATTGAAGTTTTTTTATTGCGCGAGTTAAATAAAGAAATGAAGTTATGGGACGTGTTGGTTGATCCTGCCCGCAAAATTCGTGTAGGTAATAAACTTTATTTTGGTGATGATACCTTAGTAGCCGAAGTAGTTGATAATACCACCTCTCGTGGACGTACCATTCGCTTTTTGTTTGATGGTACCGATGAAGAGCTTTGGAAACTAATTGAGAAATTAGGCGAAATGCCCATTCCTAAATACATGAACCGTGCTGTAGAGAAGTTAGATAAAGAACGTTTCCAAACTATTTTTGCTAAACATATTGGAGCAGTATCGCCACCAAGTGCAGGTTTACACTTTACCAAAGAGCTGATGATGCGTATGGAAATTAAAGGAGTAAACTTTACTGAAGTTACGGTGCACAATGGATTAGGCGCTTTCCGAGCCGTGGAGGTAGAAGATTTAACCAAACACAAAATGGATAGCGAGTTTTTTGATATTCAATCGGAAACATCTAAGGTGGTAAACAAAGCTTTAGAGGATAAGAGAAAAATTTGTGCGGTTGGCTCATCTGTCATGCGTGCTATCGAATCTTCGGTATCATCCACAGGGAGATTAAATGTAAACAGTGGTTGGACAGATAAATTTTTATTTCCGCCACACGACTTTAAAATCGCCAATTGTATGATTACAAATTTCCACCCACCTGAGTCAACCTTATTAATGCTTAGTGCAGGATTTGCTGGTCATGATGAGTTGATGGAAGCGTATCAAGAAGCCATTAAAAAGAAATATAAGTTTATGGCTTATGGTGATGCTTTATTAATCATCTAACCTTGATTTAAAATAATTTAAAACGTCTTGCACTAACATGCAGGACGTTTTTGTTTTAGGTTCAGTTATTCCGGATGGAAGTGTCGTTCTAACTCAACCCTAACAGCAGGTGTTAACGGACTTAAAATAACATAACTTAATGGATTAGAAGTTCAAGGTTAGAAGACTTAGAACCAAGAACTAAAAGAGCAATCAATAAACTATTCAACTAATCTTCCCAAATTATTACCTTGCAGCATGCCTAAAAATAAAAATGCATTTATACGTTACCGCATAATTGATGGGGCTTTACGCAATAAGCTCAAACGTTACCCATCTAAACAAGATTTGATAGAAGCATGTCAGGGTTTAGGTAGTGTAAGTGCACGTACCATTGATAGCGATATATATGACATGAAATTTGATGAGGAGCTAGGCTATCAAGCTCCAATTGAATATAATCGTAAATTACGTGGGTATTATTATACCGATACCAATTACAGTATTAATCATTTGCCACTGAAAGAAGAAGACTTATATGCCTTGGAGTTTGCTTGTTCGTTGCTCAAGCAATTTGAAGGAATTGGTCCAATAAAACAGTTTATGCATTCGGTTGAAAAAATAGAAGACTATGTTAACCTTCGCAGTGTGTATGGTAATGATGATTTTTTGCAAATTATTGAAACCGAAAAAAGCCTGAGCCAAAAAGGTAATGAATATTTAAGTCCGCTATTATTAAGTATTAAAGAGCAACAAGCGGTGATGATGCATTACCAGGGTTTTGGGCATGCTGAAATTAAACATTATCAACTCCATCCCTATGTATTAAAAGAATACCGCAATCGTTGGTATGTAACAGGCAAATTGGTTGATAAAAATAGGATTCAAACTTTCGCATTAGAACGCATCAAACAAATATTGCCTACAACCACTCATTTTACCCGCGATAGTAGCTTTAATCCAGCCGAGTATTTTAAACACTCATTTGGTATTTCAGTACATGATTATGAATCGCAACTAATAACCTTAAGTTTTAGCCCAACCGAAGCACCTTACATTAAAAGTCAACCCTTGCATCAAACACAACAAATAGTAGTTGATGATGAGCAAGAGTTCAGCATAACTATAGATGTAATTCCATCATACGAATTAAAATCGCAGATATTAAGTTATGGGGATAAAGTAAGGGTAATTTCACCAACCGAGTTAAAAGATGAGTTAAGACAAACTTTGCAACGCGCGTTAATAAATTATTAGGTAACGTTAAATAAGCGCTATTTAGCTGATTATTCTATTCGTTTTGGAAGAATGCTAAAAATCTTGCGGTAATGCCACATATTTTCCTATTTTTGCACGGCAAATAATAGAAGGTATTGTTTGCTATGATAAACGACAAAGCTAAGTTTTACGGTGAAGGATTAACGTTTGATGACGTGTTGTTACTTCCCGCCTTTTCTGAAGTTCTCCCACGTGAGGTGAATACTTCAACTCAATTAACAAAAAACATACGTATTAATGTGCCCATTATTTCGGCAGCAATGGATACTGTTACAGAATACAGTTTGGCTATTGCTATGGCACAATCGGGCGGTATAGGCATGTTACATAAGAACATGAGCATTGAGCGTCAAGCCGAAGAAGTTCGTAAGGTAAAACGCAGTGAAAGCGGAATGATTATGGACCCTGTAACTTTACCTGCTACAGCAACCCTAAAAGAAGCTCATAAAATAATGAGTGAAAATAAAATTGGGGGCATTCCAATTGTTGATGATAATTTTAAATTGTTGGGGATTTTAACCAACCGCGATTTAAGGTTTGAAAAACAATTGAGTAAAAAAGTTACCGAGGTAATGACTAAAGAAAATTTAGTAACTGCGCCACAAGGTACTGATTTTAAAAAAGCAGAATCTATTTTACAGAAATATAAAATTGAAAAATTACCTGTAGTGGATAAAAAAGGCAAACTAATTGGCCTGATTACCTACCGTGATATTTTAAAAGTAAAAGATAACCCGAATGCATGTAAAGATAAGCACGGCCGCTTAATGGTTGGTGCAGCAGTTGGTGTTACACCCGAAACGCCAGATCGTATTTCGGCTCTAGTAAAAGCAGGTGTTGATGTAATTACCATTGATACTGCACACGGTCATAGTGCTTTTGTATTAAATGAAATTAAACGCTTGCGCAAAATGTTTCCTACCCTTGATATTATTGCAGGCAACGTAGCAACTGGAGAAGGTGCCAAAGCATTAGTAAAAGCAGGTGTTGATGCGGTTAAAGTTGGTGTTGGTCCGGGTTCAATCTGTACCACGCGTATCATTGCAGGTATAGGAATGCCTCAGTTATCCGCTATTTATGATGCGGCTAAGGCAATTAAAAGCAGTGGTGTGCCCATTATTGCTGATGGTGGCATTCGTTACAGTGGAGACATTGTTAAAGCATTAGCTGCAGGAGCTAGCACTGTAATGAGTGGTGGTATTTTTGCCGGTACAGAAGAATCTCCAGGAGAAACCATCATATTCGAAGGACGTAAATTTAAATCGTACCGCGGTATGGGTAGCATAGAAGCCATGAAAGAAGGTAGCAAAGACCGTTATTTCCAAGATGCCGAAGAAGAAATTGCAAAGCTAGTGCCAGAAGGTATTGTGGGTATGGTAGCTTATAAAGGCAGTTTAAAAGATGTAATCTACCAATTCACTGGAGGATTACGTGCAGGTATGGGTTATGTTGGTGCTAAAAATATTACCGAATTACAAAAAGCCAAATTTGTAAAAATAACAGGTGCAGGTGCTAAAGAAAGCCACGCACATGATGTTACCATAACCAAAGAAGCTCCTAACTACAGCAAAAAATAAATAATCATTTATAATTTAAGTAAAAGACGGTAACAAATATGTTACCGTCTTTTTTATTTATATATTACTTCGCAAATACATTGCGAAGTGAAGGCATAACTTTGAACCCGATTATGAAGATAGATTACAACCAATTATTTCAACAAGAGTTTACCAAACTTAACCCCGAACAACAAGCAGCTGTTACCACAACTGAAGGTCCGGTTTTGGTTATAGCTGGACCGGGTACCGGCAAAACACAAATATTAGCAGCACGCATTGCAAATATTATTAGTGTATCAGACAACAAAGCCGAGGATGTATTGTGTTTAACTTACACTGATGCTGGTGCTATTGCCATGCGTAAACGTTTGTTGCAGTTTATTGGTCCTGATGCGTACAAAGTTGAAGTGCATACTTTTCACGCTTTTTGTAACATGGTTATTCAAGAAAACCTCGACCACTTTGGGTTACGTGGTTTGGATGCCATAAGCGAATTAGAACAAATTGAATTTGTGCATCAAATCATCGATGGTTTTCCTAAAAATCACCCACTAAAAAGATACACGGGCGATGTGTATTACGAAACTAAAAAACTATTGGGTTTATATGAACAAATGAAGCGCGAAAACTGGACTGCCGGCTATCTATACCAACAAGTTGATTTGTATTTGGAGGACATTAAAACGCGTGATGAATACGTGTATAAAAAAACAACCAAAAACGGTAAAGCAGGCGAGTTAAAACAAAAAGTGTATGATGCTGAAGTAAACCGCATGGTTCAACTAAAGGCAGCAGCTGATACTTTTGATACGTATCAAAACGTATTAAAAAAGCACGGCCGTTACGATTTTGCCGATATGATTTTATGGGTGATTGAAGCCTTTAAACAAAAGCCCGATATGTTAAGTCAGTACCAAGAAAAATACCAGTATTTTTTGGTGGATGAATATCAGGATACCAATGGTGCGCAGAACGAAGTATTGCAATTATTGATTCAGTATTGGGATAGCCCAAATGTTTTTTGTGTAGGTGATGACGACCAATCCATATATCGGTTCCAGGGAGCTAACGTAGAAAATATACAACACTTTAAAAGATTGTACCAAACACAAGGGTTAACTGAAATTTCGTTAGTAGAAAATTACCGCAGTACACAATATATTTTAGATGCTGCTAAAGCATTAATTAGTAATAACAAAGTTAGGCTTGATCCAAATAAAACTTTAGTAGCAAAGAATTCACTATATGCGAATTTATCCATAAACCCATCATTAATAGAATATTATAATTCGGCACACGAAGCGGTGGGTATTGCGCTACAAATAGAAAGTTTAAAACAACAAGGAACCAAGCTTAGTGAAATTGCTGTAATATACAGAAAACATAGCCAAGCAGAGGATATGATAAAGTATTTACAGGCTAAAAAAATTGGTGTAAATGCCAAAAAGAAAGTTGATATTTTACATGAGCCTTTAATAAAAAAGATTGTGCAAATGTTGCGTTATGTATCGGCAGAAAACCACAAGTCCAATACAGGAGAGGCTTATATTTACGAGTTGTTACATTTCGATTTTTTTAAAATTCCTCCTATTGAAATTGCGCGCATATCTGTAAATGTATCAAGCAAAAATTTTAGCGAACGAAAAACCACTTGGCGTGAAGAAATACGCAATGCCATTTATAAAAAGCCTACCGATTTATTTACACAAGAATTACAGCAAGGGAAAGAGTTATCCTATGCATCAAAAATAATAGAGGGTTGGATATGTGATGGAATAAATTTAACCACCCAACAACTAATTGAACGTATTATTAACGAAAGTGGCCTGTTGGCGCAATGTTTAACTAGCACAGCGAAACGTTGGAATATGCAATTGTTGCATACATTTTTTGATTTTGTAAAAAGCGAATGCAGCCGTAAACCCAAAACTTCTGTTAAGCAGTTGCTGGAAACTATTGATTTGATGATGAGTCAAAAGGTGGCTTTATCGGCACAACTTATTGCCTTTGCAGAGGATGGTGTGAATTTTCTAACCGCACATTCATCAAAAGGATTAGAGTTTGAACATGTATTTATGATGGGTTGCACCACCAAGGCTTGGGAAAAATCAGCCAATAATTTTGACTTTAAATTACCAGACAACATATTTACTGATGCAGAAAATGTATCTGGTGAAGATGACGATGCTGAAAGTAGGAGGTTGTTTTATGTTGGTATGACGCGTGCAAAACGCGAATTGCACATCAGTTATGCGAAGTTTGACAATAAGGGA
This sequence comes from Bacteroidota bacterium, assembly GCA_947491825.1. Classification (GTDB taxonomy): domain Bacteria; phylum Bacteroidota; class Bacteroidia; order UKL13-3; family UKL13-3; genus UBA6183. Next base: position 782 of record CANLLM010000026.1, on the reverse strand, counting down.
AAAGACCTAGAAAAAAGTCGTTTTGTTGCAGAACTAGAATCACATGCACAACTGCAAACAAAATCTGTTTCGTTAGCAGATGATGAATTGGTAGACTTTACGTTACATGTATTGCAAAGTGAAAAAGTACAAGCCCCTGCAACTTTATTTGATAACGAATTTGTGGATGAATTGCTTCAAAAATATTCTTTAAGTGTAACGCATTTAAATAACTATTTAAAGTGCCCCACTGCATTTTATTTTAACAATCTAATTCGTGTACCGGCTCCGTTAAGTGCGGCTATGACCTTTGGTAGTGCGGTGCATTATGCCTTAGAAATGTTATTCAGAAACATGAATGCCAAACCCGAAAAAGAATTTGGCTCTGTGGATGAATTCATGAAGGATTTTAAATGGTACTTGCGCAGGTTTGAAGACTCGTTTACAGAAACTGAGTTCAAACGGAGGATAGAATACGGTGATGAAATACTACCCAAGTTCTATAATAAATACATTACACAATGGAATAAAATAACCAGTATTGAGCGTAGTTACCGAAATGTGGAAATGGATGGTGTACCTTTAAATGGTAAGCTAGATAAAATTGAATTTGATGGTAATAATGTAAATGTAGTTGATTATAAAACAGGTCAGTTTGAACGCGCTAAAACCAAATTTGGTCCGCCTAATTTAGAGCGTGTTGAAAAATCGAAATTGGAAGATAAGGAAATAAAATTTGAAGATGAATTTGGTGGAGATTATTGGCGTCAGGCTGTGTTTTATAAAATATTAATTGATGCCGA
>CANLLM010000025.1 GCA_947491825.1 Bacteroidota bacterium | reverse complement strand
GGAGCCGATGGAACAATTTGGTGCCCTTTAGCAGCAAAAAAATCGAGGAACTGTTGTCTTATCTGTGCGCTTGTCATGTGTCTTTATATCAGCTACTTGTTTTATTTATGGTTGATTTAAAAAGTGTAATGGTTATTTTTGTTTTCTGCATGTTACAAAAAAGGATGCATATTTAAGTTTCCACTAACAACTTAGGATGGCAAAAATAAAATACTTTTACAATCCACATAGCTTAGATTTTGAGAAAGCTAGAATAAGTGTGCGCACCTTAGCGCTGCGCGTGTTTGGCTTTTTAAGTGCAAGTATAGTGGCTGGAGCAAGTTTGCTATTGGTTGCTTATTATTATATTGATTCGCCTAAAGAGAAAATACTAAAGCGTGAATTAGAGAATTATGAGCTTCAGGCTAAGGTACTTAATAAGAAAGTAGATAAGTTATATGCCTCAATTGGTGAGTTAAAAGAAAGAGATGTAAGTATTTATCGTGCAATATTTGAGGCTGATCCTATTAATTATAATACCCGAAAGGCAAGTGTTAACGAGTATAAAGATTTGGAAGGTTTTGCCAATAGCGAGAGTTTGAAGGCTTTAAATCAACGTGTAGATGCCTTAGCAGATCAAGTAACGATTCAAACCAAATCAATGGAACAATTGGCTAAGTTAGCTGAAAACAAAACAGAGTTTTTAGCTTCAATTCCAGCTATTCAGCCAGTAAGCAATAAAAAACTACGCAGTATGGCATCAGGTTTTGGGTATCGTTTGCACCCCATTTACAAAACCTATAAAATGCATAGTGGTATTGATTTTACAGCGCCTACTGGTACACCCATTTATGCTACAGGTAATGGAAGAATTGTACCAGCACCCAACGGGGTAAGTGGTTATGGAAATCATGTAGTCATTGATCATGGGTTTGGCTATAAGACACTATATGCGCACATGTATAAAAGCAAGGTGCGCATGGGTGATCGTGTTAAACGTGGCCAATTGATAGGTTACGTTGGTAATACCGGTTTATCTTCAGGTCCACATTTGCATTACGAGGTGATTAAAAATGGAAATAAAATTAATCCAATTAATTATTTCTTTAACGACCTAACTGAAACGGATTATGCTGCCATGCGTGAAATTGCAGAACGTCCAACACAATCGTTTGACTAGTTAAATCTTAGAGATGTTGCATGACTTGATTCCAGTGTTGGGTTTTGGTCAATAGGTGAATTATACACAAACAATGACAGACAAAATTGAAAAAAAATATTTTACCATAGGCGAAGTCGCAGCTATGATTGGTGAGGCCAAATCACTCATTCGTTTTTGGGAGAAAGAATTTGTTGTTTTAAAACCGTTAAAAACAGAAAAAGGAACAAGGAAATATGATGCAAAGGCTATTGAGTTGATTAAGTATATTCATTATTTGGTTAAGCAAAAAGGATATACGTTAGAAGGCGCGAAGGATGCTTTGCGCAAAGACCAGCATGCTGGAGGTAGGGCCGAGGTAATTGCAAAACTGAACGATGTAAAATCTTTTTTGGTTGGACTAAAGGAAAGCATTTAAATGCTGGATTGCTCTTGTTTAGAAGCTAATTTAAATGAAGGTTTATTATTATTTTTTACGGGGATTATTACAACAATAAAATCTTCACTTACCTTTGTAATCAAATTAATTTTATTAGCATGTCAAACAATCAAACAAACGAAATAGTTAAAACATCGAACATTAACTTTAAGGTTTCACTAGATAAAGAAAACCTTCCTTTAGAAATAGAATGGAACGCTGACGATGCAGATGTTGATGGAAAGCAAGTGGCAAAAGCCATTGTTTTAAGCCTTTGGGATGGGTTACAACAAAATGCACTGCGTATCGACTTATGGACAAAAGAAATGAATGTGGAAGAGATGAATTTGTTCATGTTTCAAACACTATCAACCCTAGGAGATACCTACGAACGCGCAACCAATAACAGTGAAATTGCTGCTGAGATTAGAGAATTTGCACATCATTTTGGCCACCGTGCCGAAGTGTTTGGTCCTGATCACAAACATTAATTCGTATACTGTGTTAAACATAAAAAAGAGACTGCTTCTTGTGAAGCAGTCTCTTTTTTTATGCAATAAATTTAATTAAAACAATCCGTTTATCTCAGCGTCTATCTTACTAATTATTGCACCTAAATCTTCGGGATTATCAGCAAAATTTAAATTATCTACATCGATAATCAATAACTTGTGTTTGTAGTTGCTAATCCAAGCCTCGTAACGCTCATTTAAGCGTCTAAGGTAATCAAGTCTAATGCTGTCTTCATAATCTCTTCCGCGTTTTTGTATATTAGTTACTAAACTTGGTATAGATGCACGCAAATAAACTAATAAATCAGGCGCTTTAACTGTTTGACTCAACGACTCGAACATTTTTTGATAGGTTTCGAAATCGCGTGTACTCATCAAACCCATGCTGTGTAAATTAGGCGCAAAAATGAAAGCATCTTCGTAAATGGTTCTATCTTGAATAACCTTTTTCTTACCTTTTTGTAGTTGAAGCAAGGTGTTATAACGGCTATTCAGGAAATAAATCTGAAGGTTGAAAGCCCAACGCTGCATGTCTTCGTAAAAATCACTGATGTATGGGTTGTCTTCAACATCCTCATAATGTGGTTCAAATTTATAATGACGAGAGAGTAGGGTAGTTAATGTTGTTTTTCCAGATCCAATATTTCCGGCAATAGCTAAATGCATAGTTGTTTTCTTACTTAAAGCACAAGTTTATCATTTTAAAACCAAATTGTGAAGTATGTGGATATTTAATGTGAGACCCCTTAGGCGGTTTACATCAAAAGGGGAGAATGTTTTACGTTTCATATCCAATTAAATCACTATTAGCTAGAAAGTTTTTTGTTGATTTAGTGCACAGCATTCTTTTTACAACAAGGATTTAGGTTGTCGTATGCATTTTTATCAGCAGCTAAACCATCAGCATCATAACCTACTTTGGTGATGGCTATCCTTATTTTTTCTAATGATGTTTTTTTAGGGTCAAATGTTACCATCAAAATTTTCGATTCTACATTTAAATCACTTTTCTTAACACCTTTTTCGTAAGCCATTGCCTTTTCAAGGGTTTCTTTACACATATCGCACACTGCGCTGGTCTTTATGTTAGCAACAGCCATACTGTCTTTTGTGTATGTTAAGCTATCAGTTACTTGTTGTGCTTTAGCTCCTAGAGTTAAAGCTACCATGGCCATTAAGGCGATTACTATTTTTTTCATGTTTGTAATTATTAGTTAATTTTTTATTCTGTTTACTTGAGGCTCCACCTTAAGCCTGTATATATTACCCTACCCATAATTGGCCCCCATATAGCACTGGCATCAAAGTGATTACCAAATGGGTTTGCTGCATCTGTAATTTGATGGTGTTGCATGTAGTTAAAAGCATTTTCAACACCTGCATATATTTCCCATTTTTTAAAAGTACGCGTTACTTGTGCATTTAACGTGTAATAGTTTGGCGATGTAATTGACGTATGCAAATTATGTGGTTGATCGGCTGTTGATGGCAATTTTTGCACTCCAAACCATTTAATTGTTGCATCATATTTCCATTTATCAAACTTGGTGGCATAAGCCGTATTAAATAAAATACGGTATTTTGCAACCAAAGGTTTTGTTAATAAAACATCATTGTATGTTGATTTTACATCTTGGTATTTATATGCAGCTCGTAATTCCAGTTTTTTAAGTGGTTCATAAATAACTTCTGTTTGAAAACTGTTGCTATACGATTTACCTTTCAAATTGTATAAGCGCAATTGCGCATGATTGGTGTATACATCAGCAATAACTTGGTTTTCGAAATCGGTTCTGTAAAAATCTACCAAAATAGTTGTATTTCCCTTTCCAATTTTAAAACTGTGGGTTATTGATGTGCCGTAATTCCAAGCTACTTCAGGATTTAATTTCTCTAATACCAACACATTTCGGCTACTTGCCATTGTAGCTGCATTTTCAATAAATGGATTAGCCACACGCATGCCTCTTCCAGCACTTAATCTAAATGCAGTATATCTAAATACATTGTATTTAATATGCAAACGTGGGTTAATCATCAAGCCGTAAAGGTTATGATAATCGCCACGTACACCGGCTAGTATATTTACTTTACCCGGAATATCATAGTTTATCTCACCAAAAATACCCGGCACAATTTCCCTACGTTTGAAGTTAGAGTCGTTGTATGTTTCATCAAATTTATCATATAAAAAACTTACCCCAGTTTTAAATTTATAATCGGTGTTGCCCAAAATGCTATGATAAGTTAAGTTGGCATAACCGGTTTGTTCGTTGCCTTTGTATGTTTTAAATCCGTAATAAGCATTGTGCTCATAAACTCTTGCAGAGCCCGATAATAATAGTGTTTTGTATGGTTGATTGGCAAATCCAATTCCTAATTTCCCAAAGGCTTCTAATTGTTTGGTATTAATGTTAACGCCATAAATACTGCGTGTATCATTTTCTTGTTTGTTTTTAAATGAGGTTTGGCCACCCATTCTGTCATCGTATAATGCGTGTACACCAAAAGTTGCTAATAATTTTCCCAGTTTGTCGTATCGCCAACGGTTTAATGCATTGAATTGGTATCCAATAGGGATGTCCAAAAAACCATCGTTGTTAAAGTCGTTACGTTTTGATGTACTGTTGGCATGCGTTAAAAGTAAGGTGCTCCAATGCTTATTTAGTTTGTGTTTTATGTGCACATTTGCTTCTAGTCTTCCTGCATCACCAGCAAATACATTTACAAATAAACGTTCAGCTTTTTCTGGCTTATCTAATTCAATATTAATTTGGCCACTCATGCTTTCATAACCAAGAGATACACTTCCAACACCTTTGGTAATTTCAATAGCATCAACCCATGTTCCTGGAATATGTGAAAAGCCATAATTGGCGTTCAACCCACGAATACCTGGCAACATTTCTTTGGTTAACTGTGCATATGATCCATCTAAACCCAATACTTTTATCTGTTTACTTCCACTAATGGCATCGCTATAATTGACATCAACAGTGGCATTCGTTTCAAAGCTTTCGCTTAGGTTACAGCAAGCCGCTTTTTTCAATTCCGCCTTGCCTAAACTTTGTTTGTTAAACGGGTCTATCATGTTAAAAGTGACTGACGCATTTTTATCAATAACCACAGCTTCATTTAAATTAGCAGATGGTGTTAAACGAATCACCAATTCTAAATTACTATTGATGTTTAATAATGAATCTGTTAGGTAACCTATATAACTAATGATTAAAGTATCGGGTAACCGGGCGGGTAAAGCTAATTCAAAAATACCCTGCGCATTTGTGATGGTTCCTTTTTTTGCTTGGAGCCAGTATGCGCTTGCCCCAATCAATGCCGAAGCATCTTTTTTATCGGTAACCACACCTTTTACTTGGGCATTAACATTGGCTGCTACAAGGAGGACTATGGCTATTATCCAAAATTTAAATTTCATGAGTTGTAGTTTGTTAAATTTTAAACATTAGAAGAATCATACCCATAACTGATGGTCATGATCTATTGATTAAAACTAAAAACTAAATAAGGTATACCTGTATGCAACTAAGGTATGAATGTGTGTTTTGATGCTTTATTGGCGGGGAGTGATAGCCAAGGTATTGTTTGTTAGCCGATAAAGCTAAAGTAATGGGCAATAATGTAGTAGGTAAAATCCATACATTTAAATGGTGCTCTGTACTGTTTTTAATTTTTTGAGTTACTGGAGTATCATCTATTTTTTGAAGTGAATGGCTGTAATCGCAACAATCATCTGTTTTTTTTGCTTGTGGTTTTGATTTTGAGACAGGTAAGCAACAATCACTTTTTTGTACAGCGGTATGGTCGCACTCATCAGCAATGTTTAGCACTGAAACAATTACTTTTCCTTGCTCGGTAGCACATACCATTTTGTAAACAGTAACTCCTGTATAGCCTAGCACAATGCTTAATGCCAATATAAAAGAGATTGTTATGTTTCCTAATTTTTTCAAGGTTTATGCTTAATAAGCAGATGCAAATATCAAACAAAACAAGGTAATGTTATACATTATCTTGCTTAAGTTTTACCTAATTTTAGTAAAAACGTTTAAAACCAATGGCTGCTCTAGCTTCGTTTAGTGTTTTTGATGCGCTTTCACGGGCTTTTTCTGCACCTAGTTTAGCTACTTTGGCTAAATAAGTTTCGTCTGCTTTAATGGCATCAATTTTTACGCGTATTGGTGTTAAAAAGGTAATCATGTCCTCTGCTAATTGTTTCTTTAAATCGCCATAACGAATGTTACAATTTGCATGCGCATCTGTAAAGTGATTAAGGGTATCAGGTGTAGAAACGACCTTTAATAAATCAAATAAGTTTTGAACAGGTTGGGTAGGAGGGGTGTTGGGTTTAGTTGGCCCTGTATCCGTTAATGCTTTACTCATTTTTGTACGGATAGCATCAGGCGAATCAACCAAATTAATCACATTGTTATCACCATCACTTTTACTCATTTTTCCACCACCTTGTAGACCTGGAATTTTTACCAATTCACTTCCGTAATTAAATGCTTGTGGCTCAGGGAAAAGTTCCGTATTATACATACGGTTAAAGCGATTGCCAAAAGTACGTGCCATTTCTAAGTGTTGCTCTTGGTCTTTACCAACTGGTACTTTTACAGCTTTGTGTATGATAATATCAGCGGTCATTAATACTGGGTACGTTAATAAACCTGCATTAATATTATTAGGTTGTGTACGTGCCTTATCTTTAAATGAACTTACACGTTCTAGTTCTCCCAAGTATGCATGCATGTTTAGCATCATGTATAATTCAGCTATTTCAGGTAAATCGCTTTGTATATACAAAGAACAAGCCTCTGGATCCATACCACAAGCCAAGTATTCGGCCAATACTTGTTTTACGTTATTGTGCAAATCTGCAGGGTTGGGGTGTGTAGTTAACGAGTGGTAATCGGCAATAAAAAAGTAACAGTTATACTCATGCTGCATTTTCAAAAAATTGCGCACAGCTCCAAAATAATTTCCTAAATGTAAAGTTCCGGTGGGACGAATTCCACTTACTACAATTTCTTTCTTCATCAATTTTAATTATCCTTTTTGTCCTGCTAATAAATACATTACCGCCATGCGTGTCGCTACACCGTTTTCTACTTGGTCAAGTATAATGCTATGCGCACTGTCCGCTACATCACTAGTAATTTCAACTCCACGGTTAATTGGTCCAGGGTGCATAATCACAATTTCTTTATTTAATTTATCTAAGCGTTCTTTATTTAAACCATACAACATACTGTATTCGCGCAAACTCGGAAAATATTTAATATCCTGACGCTCTAATTGTATGCGCAACATATTGGCAACATCACACCAGTTTAATGCTTTCATTAAGTCGTGTTCAACTTTTACGCCTATGCTTTCAATGTGTTTTGGGATAAGTGTAGTTGGCCCACAAACCATAACCTCAGCTCCTAATTTTTTAAGGCAATAAATGTTTGATAAGGCCACGCGTGAGTGTGTAATGTCTCCCACAATGACTATTTTTTTTCCTTTTACATCGCCCAGTTTTTCTCTTATTGAATATGCATCCAACAATGCTTGTGTAGGGTGCTCGTGGGTGCCATCTCCTGCATTAATAATTTGTGCGTCTACGTGTTTGGCCAAAAATTGGCAAGCTCCCGGTGCAGGGTGGCGCATCACCACCATATCTACTTTCATGGCCAAAATATTGTTTACCGTATCAATTAAAGTTTCGCCTTTTGAAACCGAGGACGATGATGCTGTCAAGTTAACGATATCTGCACTCAAACGTTTTTGAGCCAATTCAAATGAAATACGTGTTCTGGTTGAGTTTTCAAAAAAAATGTTTGCCACGGTAACATCTCGCAATGAAGGAACTTTTTTAATTGGGCGGTTGATAATTGCCTTGAAATTATCGGCCGTTTCAAATACCAGTTCAATATCATCGCGGGTAATGTCTTTAATACCCAAAAGGTGTGGTTGACTAAACTTCTTGCTCATTGCGTTGCGTATTCTTTTTGGTTGAGTAATTCGTGTTGTTTCCGTTAGGGGAGTTTAATTGGTAAGTATATGTACCAAATCATTTTTGGCATTTTCTTTCCATTCTACTTTTACTTTATCGTTTGCTCTTGTGTCAACAGATATTCCAGTATAATCTGGTTGTATTGGTAAATGACGGCTGTAACGCCTATCAACCAACACCAATAATTCCACTTTATTTGGTCTTCCAAAATCGGTTAATGCATCCAATGCACTTCTAATGGTGCGTCCTGTATAAAGCACATCATCAATAACAACAATGTTTTTATCTTGTACGGCAAACGAAATATTCATTTCACTTGGCACAATTTGTTCGTTACCTCTTCTGTAATCATCACGATAAAAAGCGATATCTAACTCGCCATATAAGACTTTTTTCGAATTCAAAATCTCGGAAATACGTTTGTATATTCTTCGTGATAAATAGATACCCCGAGGCTGAAGCCCAACAATTGCTGTGTTTGAAAAATCGCCATGTTTTTCAATCAATTCGAAACATAACCGATCAATGGTTATGTCGAATTGTTTTTTTTCTAGGATTACTTTCGTATTCATGTTTCTTTTCCACCTTACTGCTGTTTAGTAAAACAGTTTATTATTGGGTAATTAACCGGATTTCAAATATCGAAAACGAGTTTTAATATAGCCTAAAGGTAATCATTTTGTTTCTGATAGGTCTAATATGGCATCAAATTCTTCTGCTTTTAAAGAACACACGCTTAATCTTCCTTGACGAACTAAAGCTATATTTTGTAATCGGCTATCTTCTTTTATTTGTTCTAATGTAACGGTTTTCTTTAGTTTTTTAAAAGGTGCTAAATCAACTACAACCCAGTTTGGGTCTTCGGTTGTTGGGTCTTGATAAAACCCTTTAACAACCTTAGCAATGCCCACCACTTCTTTTCCCTCATTACTATGGTACCACAATACCAAGTCCCCTTTTTTCATTGCTTTTAAGTTGTTTCGGGCCTGATAATTACGCACGCCATCCCAAAAAGTTTTTTTGTCTTTTTCAAATTGTTCCCAACTATACTTAAAGGGTTCTGATTTTACTAACCAATAGTTCATGATTCAAACATAATTAAATACTACGAAACCTAAATAAAAGGGCAAAAAAAAATCCCGACACTAGGTCGGGATTTTAAAGTTATTAAACTGATTAGTCTTTTTTCTCTAATTGAGCTTTCAATGCAGCAAAGCCTTCAACATCAGCGAAAGTTGATTTCTCATTACTATCATTTAGTTTTTTAGCAGCTTTAGTTGCTTTGTCTTTATCGTCTGTACGTTTTTTCTCGTCAACCTTTTTCTCTTCAATAGCATCAGCTTTCCATAGAGCGGTGTGAGATACAACAATACGTTTGTTTTCTTTGTTAAACTCAGTTACTTTGAAGTCAACTACTTCATCTTCTTTAACGGTAGTTTTATCTTCGCGTTGTAATTGTTTGATAGGAGCATATCCTTCTACACCATATGGTAAAGCGATTGTTGCACTTTTATCTTCAATTTTTAACACAGTACCCTCGTGAACAGAACCAACAGTAAAGATAGTTTCAAAAGTATCCCAAGGATTTTCGTCAAGTTGTTTATGACCCAAACTTAATCTGCGGTTTTCTAAATCAACTTCTAAAACCATCACATCTAACTCTTGGTCTTTTTTCACGAACTCAGCAGGATGTTTTATTTTCTTGGTCCAGCTTAAGTCACTTACGTGAACTAAACCATCAACACCTTCTTCTAGTTCAACAAATAAACCATAGTTAGTCATGTTTCGTACAACACCTTTATGGCGTGAGCCTAAAGGATATCTTTCGTTAATGTTCAACCAAGGATCAGCTTTTAATTGCTTAATACCAAGAGACATTTTACGTTCTTCTTTTTCTAGCGTTAAAATAACTGCTTCAACTTCGTCACCCAATTTCATGAAATCTTGAGGTGAGCGTAAATGTTGACTCCAGCTCATTTCACTAACGTGTATTAAGCCTTCAACACCAGGAGCTATTTCAAGGAATGCACCGTAATCAGCGATGTTTACGATTTTACCTTTGACTGTAGCGCCTACAACTAAAGTATCTGCCAAGCTATCCCAAGGATGAGCAGAAAGTTGTTTCAAGCCTAGGCTGATACGTTTTTTCTCGTCATCAAAGTCAAGCACAACAATGTTAATTTTTTGATCCATTTTTAATACCTCTTCTGGGTGGTTAATACGTCCCCATGAGATATCTGTGATGTGCAATAAACCATCAACACCACCTAAATCAATAAACACACCAAATGAAGTCATGTTTTTAACAGTTCCTTCTAATACTTGGCCTTTTTCTAATTTAGATAGGATGTCTGATTTTTGTTTTTCAATATCCTCTTCAATTAACACCTTGTGAGAGATTACCACGTTTTTGAATTGGTGATTAACTTTTACCACCTTAAATGGCATTGTCTGACCAACATAAATATCGTAATCTTTGATTGGCTTAGTATCAATTTGTGAGCCCGGTAAAAACGTATCAATACCGAATAATTCTACAACTAAACCACCTTTTGTGCGTGATTTAACGAAACCATTAACGATTTCATCATTTTCAAAGCACTTCATGATGTTGTCCCATGCGCGTTCGCTCATGGCTTTTTTGCGTGATAACACAAGCTGACCTAATGCATCTTCTTTGTTTTCAAGCAATACTTCTACTACATCGCCTACTTTTAATTCAGGCATGTCGCGGAATTCTGTTTTAGCAATCAAACCATCAGATTTGAAGCCAATGTTAAGTACCACTTCTTTTTCGGTAAAACCTACAACGGTACCTTTAACAATTTCTTTCTCAGCAATAGTGCTAAGTGTTTGTTCGTAAAGACTTTCAAGAGTTGCTCTCTCATCTTTAGAATAGTTGCCGAAACCGGCTTTGTCCATGCTCCAGTCAAAGTCTGCGCCTGGTGTTTCGAATTGAATGTTGTTGTTTTTTGTCAATTAATTAATTCTCCTTTCGCTTAAAAAAGCGTTCAAAGGTAATGAAATTATACTTATAGCAAATTTTTTTTGAGAATTAATTTACTTTAGCTTATATGCTGTCTAGTGGTGTGTATGTATATTTACCTTTACGCCAAATTACATTACCTTCTGGTGTCCAAGATTGGTTTATTAGTTGCTGGTGGTAATCTTTTTGATAAGTGGAAGGAAAATGATAGGTGCGTTTTAATATTACAAAATCTAAACTGTCTGTTTTGATGTGGTTTTTACTAGCCCAAAACCAAAGTACTTTTTCTAGTTCTTGAGGATTCGGAATAGTACCGTTGCAAACTGAGTTAAATGTATATTTACTCCAAGCTAAGTTCATATTCATGTTCTTACAATAACCGTTAGCATTGAAAAAGGGTAACCATAAGGTGTCTCCGTTAGCTTGTTTTTGTACAACTGCAAAAACTGTTTTAGAGCCGCTTAAGCTATGGTCTAAAAATACACCACGGGCATTCAAACCAAATAGGGTTCTAAATAAGTTGGATGGCTTTAAACTGTAATCAGAAATGTCTTTTCTAATGGCATAAAACTTTGTAAGCTCAACGGTCGTTACACCGCCTTTTATTCTTGAGTAAAAATGATAACTGCTGTAAAAAGTTTGCACTGACAACAAACCAAAACAAAAAATACCTAACACCCCATATTTTATTTGTTCGCTTATGATGGGTTGAGGGATTTGTTCTGGGGTTTGAAGAGTTATAACATCTTCCAATAAAAAATCAATGAATAGCCTTACTAACTCGAAACTTATAAAAAATACAATAATTTTTCCCAACCATGATGATTGAACTGCTGTTGTTGCCGCTAACCAGCCATTATTGTAATCGATTTGGTTAATATTAATGTTGTTTTGGTTGTGATTTAATATTGTTGTATTGCTGTTTAATCCCAATATTAACCTTGCTAAAGCTTGGTGTTTTTGTATACTTGGGTTAATGGTTATTTGGATGTTTTTTGGTTTAATCTTGCTCCAAAACGTATCGTTTACAAATAGCAGGTAAAATGGAATAGGGCCAAAACATAATAGTGGGAAGGGGAATATACTGGCAATAACTAAGTGAAAAAAAATACCAATCCAAGCAGCATAGTTTCTTATCTTTTTAAAGAATAAGGCGAATATTAATCCAAATTCCCAAGCCATTGTGAGGTAATTGGCTGTGATATGCGCCCATTTCCAATTTAAGTAAAAAGTTAAACCATGCCATTTATTATGAGGCATTACAGATGGAATCCAAAGTCCTAAACCTTTATTCCACATGGGCGAATAGATTTTAGTAAGGCTACTTGCCCAATACATCAAACCCAAAGAAACAAATAGGGCTGCTAAATAATTCCAGTATGATGTTTGATTTGATGGGCGTTGCCCGTATTTAATACTATGTATTACATGATCTACACTATAGCTTTGTTTGGCAGGCATGATAATAAGTAAAAAACTACCTATGCGCATCAGGTCGTCATTGAATGAACCGCATCCCGAGTTACTAAAAGTAAAAGCAGCAATCACTACAAATAAGTAGTTGATAATGGCAACAATTCTTGTTTGCCACCCTATCATCAAACCAAAAACTACTAAGGCCCACATGCTTAAAAATAGTTTTGCAGGAAACGGATTTAAGGCTATGTGTGGTATGGTGTTAAAAATAATGGGACGATAGTAATAAATACTTGAAATTAATACGAGCAAAAACAACGAAAATGTAATGCGGAAAACAGCAAAACCCACCGTGCTTACAGGGGTGTCATATTGTTTAAGCCAATTAATTACCCGGTTCATTTTTTGATTGTAATTTAGTTATAGTAAATGCAGCCCATAAAAATAAGGTTATAATGGGTGAATGCAAATAACGATTAACTTTTGAAACCAAAACATAATCAATAGTTGTTGATTGTATCAATATTGACGCATATAATAATGCCATTATCGTAATTTGAAGTATTAATGTGAACTTGGTAAGGTTTTCCTGTTTAAAGGCAAAGTGAATTAAAAGGGTAGGTAATCCAACAAAACATAAACTATAAATCAACGCTTTAATCCAGAAAAATCCGTGGGTAAGCAATGTAGCTAGTCTAGTTGTTGTTAGTTCTTCAGGTGATAAAAATAAGGCCTCTGGGGTATTTCGGTAGTCGGGAGAGATTTCATCTTTTAAAAAGCTTAGCAACAAAATCAACAAAAAAACACCTGCTGCATACCATTTATTAATTTTCATGTGTAGCTTGAAATTTAGATTGTTTAGCGGCCCACCACATCCAAAGCATAAAAATGATTCCGTATACAAAAAAAATAAAGATGTACCTATGGAAAAGCTCGAAGTATGGAGATTTAGCCTCTACCATCAGTGTAAGTATGAAATTACGCATGATGTTAACCGCATGTATTAATAAACAGCCTATTGGTATAAACCATAATTTAGACTTGAAGTTGCTAGGATAACAAATGATAAAAATACTAAACAAAATGAGAAGTTCTAATCCATTACAAGATGCGCCTACTCTTATAAGTGGGAAAGTACTTGTGTTTAGAAAAATAAATGTTTCACCCAATTTTTCTGCAATACTGAAGTGAGGATCAAATTCAAGGTAATCTAATCCTAAACAAATAAAGTAAGATATATTTTCTGTAATGATGTGGTCGGGTTGACCATTAGATTTTAGTGTAAGTTCGTAAATAAGCATCCAAACTCCGTATAATAAAAATGATTGGAGTAAGAATTTAACTAGTTTTCTATTTAGCCCCATCAATTTCATATTAGGCTTTGTCGTTTATTTTTTTCGACCGTATAGTTTTTTTATACCTAAGCCAATGCCTGCAGAGGTTAATAAAGCTATAGCCCCGTTAATGGGCACATCATCTATCTCTTCAAAAAGGGTCGAAGAAGAGGGCGATGCAGGTGCACTCGGTTGAGCCATTACAATTGATGCAATTGCCACGAACACAAATAGGATGGACAATAATTTAAAAATCTTACTCACTGTGTGCATTAAATAATAATTAGGCGAATTTCGAAAAAAAAAACGTAAAAACGTTAAATATTTTTAAAACTGCTGATTGGTGGTAATAAAAAGCCGTTAATGACGTCAGTTTCTCCAGCCTCTTAACAAATCCTCAGCTTTCATTCTTTTTTTGCCTTGTAGTTGAACATCAGTGGCGTATATCCAACCATCATCCACGGCAAACCTTATATACGGATTTTTACCTGAGTTGGTTTGCATTGTTCCTGATTTTTCTAAATGCTGGGATGATTCAAATGTGCAATGGTATATTTTCAAGATTTGCGCGTTAACTTTAGTAAATGCCCCTGGGTAAGGACTTAATCCACGAACATGGTTTTTAACTTGCGCTCCTTTTTGCGTCCAATTAATTAAGCAGTGCGCTGTAAATATTTTAGGTGCAAACTTATCTTTAGGTTCTTTTTGTGGCGTTGGAGCATAATTTCCACTTTCTACTGCAGCAACTGTTTTTACAATTAAATCAGCACCAACATGCATCAATACATCATGAAGTTCACCTACGGTCATTTCTGGTGTTATAGCTAGTTCTTGTTGATGTATAAGGTCACCCGTATCAATTTCATGTTTAAGCAAAAATGTACTCACGCCTGTTTTGGTTTCTCCATTTATAATGGCCCAATTAATTGGCGCTGCTCCTCGGTAATCTGGTAACAAAGACGCGTGTAGGTTAATGGTGCCTAACCGTGGCATATTCCAAACTATTTCAGGTAACATTCTAAATGCAATTACCACTTGTAAATCGGCATGGTAACTTTTTAGTTCATCAATAAATTCGGGGGCTTTTAATTTTGCAGGTTGTAAAACAGGAATATGATGCGATAGCGCATACTTTTTAACAGGTGGTTCTTGAAATTGCATGCCTCTTCCTGCTGGTTTGTCTGGAGCGGTTACAACAGCCACAATATGAACGCCTGAATCAACCAATGCTTTTAGTGGTGTAACTGCAAAATCTGGTGTGCCTAAAAAAATAATGCGTAATGGATTGCTCATGAAAAGTTAGATTTTATTAATCGCGCCACAAAAATGGAAATAACAAATAAGCAAGTGTTACAATTAAGGCATTTATGGCCAATAACACCAATAGGTCTTTTGTCAATAAAGATGTATCCAAATCATCAACGGCTTTTTTGGCTGCTTTAATGGCAACTAATAAAAGTGGAATGATAACAGGAAAGCTTAAAACTGGCATTAGTAAATTGCCATTGCCAGATTTAGCAGCGATAGAAGATATTAAGGTGAAGGTAGATGAAAAGCCAATACCACCTAATGTGATGGTAATGATAAAATAAAACGCATTTCCTACAGGAAATCCAAGAAATAGGCTATAAGTTCCTAAGCACAATAATGCAAGTAGCACCGTTAAAATTGCGTTATAAATTAGTTTTGAAATAATAAGTTGTTGTGCTGATACAATGCCATAATAATATAATTGTCTGCCGCTACTTTCGGCAACAAAACTTTTAGCCACAGCACTCACCGATGAAAACAATAATACAATCCAATAAATAGCATTCCATGTTGGCGCATTAAGCATTTTTACACTTAAAAATACAACCAAGGTACTTGATATGGCGTGAAGCAAAATGCCGTTGATGGCGTATCTTTGTCGCCATTCAATGGTAATGTCTTTTTTTATTAATGTAATAATTGGGCTCATTATTATGGTCGGGTTACTATGCCGTCAAAATCAGTGTACAGCATGTGTTTTTTACGTATGCGTTTAAATTTAGATAATTCAGGTTCCCAACTTTTTCTAATTTCTGCTTCGCTAATGCCGTTTTTTATTTGTTGCATTAACGAATTATTACCTGCTAATTTATTAAAAAAGCTATTAAAAAATTTATCCTGCATTGTATCTTTCTGGTACATTTCTATCATCCAATTCATGTTTAAGCAAGGATTTAATGGAAGTACATTTTTTGCATAGTCCGTTAGTAAATATCCCCTACATTCTTTATTCATAAATGGTGGGTTATCGGCAATGCCTTTAATATTACGTGGCATAAAAGTATAATTACCATGGGTGTTTCCTGGTTTTCCAATGCATTCAAATGGTTTGTCTGTACCACGCCCTAGGCTGTAATTAATCCCCTCAAAAAAACATAATGAAGGGTATAAAGCGATACTCTCTGGGGTTGGTAAATTGGGCGAAGGTTTAATCGGAAGATTATATTTCATTCCATGGTTCCAGCCTTTCATTTTTACTACTTCTAGATTACATTTTAAACTATCCTTTAACCATTTTTCGTTATTAATCATGTTGGCATATTCGCCTACTGTCATCCCATGTACAACAGGCACAGGATGCATGCCCACAAACGATTTAAACTTCATGTCTAATACGGGGCCATCTACATAAAAGCCATTGGGATTAGGTCGGTCTAAGACAATAAGTAACTTTTTGTTTTCGGCACAAGCTTCCATTACATAGTGTAAAGTTGATATATAGGTATAAAATCTAACACCTACATCTTGAATGTCAAAAATTACCACATCCATTTTTTTCATTATTTCAGGACTTGGTTTGTAGTTTTTGCCATAAAGCGAAACAATCGGCAGTCCTGTTTTCTCATCAATCCCCGATTTTATTTTAGCACCCGCGCTATGGTTACCTCTAAATCCATGTTCGGGGGCAAATATGGTTACAATGTTTACGTCTAGTTTTTGTAGGGTATCAACCAAATGTGTTTGGTTAATAACCGATGTTTGGTTAACCACCAACCCAACTCTTTTACCTTTTATTGATGGTAAATAATTATCAATTTGTTGGGCACCTGTAATAATTTGTGCCGTAAGCGAATAGTAGCTAAAAATGAATAATGCTGCTGTTAATAAACCAATCTTCTTATATTCGAACCTTATCATTTAATATTATTACGAATTGAACTTTCCTTTTTTCATCGCCAAACGCTTAATGAGCAATAAGAGCAGCGGACGCAGTGGTTTGATAGTGAATATTGCCATAGCTGCCGTAGCCATTAGTGTAGCGGTGATGCTTATCTCTATAGCCGTTGTTCAAGGCTACAAGTTGCAAATAACAAACAAAATTACCGGATTCAGTAACCATATTCAAATTAGTAGATTAGATTTTAACAATTCGTTCGAAACTAATCCGATTTACCGTGATGCCAAAATTGAGCAAACGCTCCACTCAGATAACCGTATTGAGTTTATACAGCCATATGCAACAAAGGCAGGAATAATAAAAACAAGCACCGAGTTCGAAGGTATTGTTCTTAAAGGGATTGACCAATCATTTAATTGGGGTTTTATACAATCGTGCTTATCATATGGGGAGGTCTTTGTTCCCAATGATTCATCTGCTTCAAACAAAATTGTAATATCATTTAGTACTGCTCAGAAATTACAATTAAAAATAGGGCAGGGCTTGGTTGTTTATTTTGTGCAAGAAGATGGCTCCATACCGCGAGCGAGGAAGTTTACCATAAGTGGAATTTACAGTACAGGCTTTTCTGATTTGGATGCGCTTTATGGTGTTATTGACATACGACACATTCAACGACTCAATAAGTGGGATAAAAACCAGATAACAGGTTATGAAGTTAAGCTTAAAAAGTATGATGATTTAATTCTTACCGCATCAGATTTATTGCCATTAATGCCTATGTATTTGCAAGTAAAAACAATAGTGGATGTTTATCCGCAGTTGTTTGATTGGTTGGGTTTACTAGATTTAAATGTGTTGGTTATTATTGTATTAATGGTTGTTGTTGCCTGTATCAATATGAGTACGGCCTTACTCATTCTAATTGTAGAAAGAAGTAACATGATAGGGATGCTTAAGGCTATGGGAACTAACAATAAGCAAGTGCAACGTATATTTGTATTTATGGCAGCACGATTAATAGGTAAAGGACTGTTAATAGGTAATACACTTGGTTTATTAATTTGTGTTACCCAATATTATTTAGGCTGGATTAAGTTGGATGAAGAAGCTTATTTTTTAAACCAAGTTCCTATATTTTTAAATGCATTGGATGTACTATGGATAAACATTGGTGCATTTGTGTTATGTCTTTTAATTATGCTCTTACCTGCGCAATTTGTCAGTAAAATAACACCAGTAAAAGCCATCAAGTTTCAATAGTACTAGTTGTATCTAAAAACTTTTACATAGGCTGTTTTGCCATTATAATTTAAGTATAAAAGATACATGCCAACGCCAAAATCTGTAGGGTTTAAATCAAGTTGGTTGATGTTGTTTCTTGATAAGATTACATGACCATTTACATCATACATTTGCACATTAAATGTTCCGGTTTGATTTATTTTAATTGATGCGTTTCCTATTCCATTTGAAAAGTCATACGTATTTAATAAGCTAATTTGCTTATTAAACAATACCTCATTTGTGCCCGTATAAAAGTCGCCTAACTTACGCGCCACAAATTCTTCAGCTAATACCCATCTGTAATTACTGTTGTTTATAATGCTGTCTATATCATACATGATTTTTGCAGCCTGTGGCATGGTAGTATTTGGCGATAGTTGTGGTATTAGATTAAGTAATAATTTAATCACAATATCTTCACCAATTTTTTCGATTAAGTTATTCATGGCGCTACTCCAAATTTCACTATCGCTATAAAAGTCGCCTACTTTATTTTCATATGTTTTTGGTGAAGCACCATTGCGGCCATTCCAAAACTCGTTATGACCATCCCATCCAAAAATGTTTTTCCATAAAAACGGGTTATTTTTTTTGGAATAAGCGCAGCACATGGCATCACAAATGGCTTCCTCTAGCGCACGTCTTTCTGTGCCAATGGCATCAGTTGGATTTAAACTATGCGAAATGGCATGTGTATATTCGTGTACAATTACATCTGCATCTTCTGCATCAGGCACACCACCCAAACCAAAATGTAACGATGTATCAGGGTCATAACTAAAATAACTTTGGTCTGCATTGCTGCTGTGTGGGTCAACACTTAGTTGATAGTTAACCAAATTATTAAAGCCTAAACTTTTAACATAAGCCTGTACTTGCGATATATGATACAATGCCATTACTTCTTTAAATCCAATTTGTTTGCGTGTAAAATCAAACGTGTCGGTAGTCAATTTTGAAGGAGTATAATTTGGCGATTTAATATTTACTATGGCTGCGTATTTGTTTTTAAGGTAAAAAGTATCTGCGTTATATTGAGCAGGAATAGTAACCCATTTGCGCTGTTCGTTTAATAAAGTATAATCACTATCATTAAAGTTTCGGTAAGTACCGTCTTTACCATAAATAACACCTGCTGTGGTAAGTGGGTCGGGGTTAAATACCCGTGCTTTTATAATGGTATCTGTATAATATAATCGGTTGTCTTTTTGGTAAAGTATGGTTCCGTCATTTTGTTTTAATTCATATTCGTAACCGTTTTTGTTTGCTTTAGCCAACACCAAACTATGATCACTTACCACCCAGAAGTTATGGTTTGCAATATTTCCCGATTCTACGTGCAGCGTATTTATATCAACCAAAGTACAGAAGCTATTCAATACCCCGCCATCTTTATTTGTATTTACTTTTAAATATGCCCCGTAAACAGGCAGACCTTCATGCATTTGCTGGTATAAGTAATGTTTTCCAATATTACTTTCGGTATAGGTTTTTAGTGCTAAATTTTCATTACCACTTTTGTTTGATACTAGTTTTTGCTGATTAAATTGAGCAGGTAATAATGCACTTTGAACAAGTGTTGGTATTTGTCCTTTTAAACGCACTTCTGCTTGATGTTGGGCAAAAGCTGATATATTTATTAAAAATAATATTGAGCTGAATGATATTGCTTTTTTCATTGTTCTGAAATGAATTTAATTTCAAATAACCTTTTGTCTTTAAGGTAATTAGTTATTTCAATTGCTTTGGTTTTACGTACTTCAAAGATACTACTAAATTGTGTTCCGTTATATGTGTGGCTTATTATTTTAACCCCAAATTGTTTGTAAGCTTTATATACTTCATTCTCATCTTCGTAATTTCCTATTACCAAGTGGTCTTCTGTTATTATTTTCTCGAGAATTATAGCCGCTTTTAGCGCCTCATTGGCCGATTCTCCATAAGCTTGAATTAACCCCGGAACACCTAGTAATTTCCCGCCAAAGTACCGAACTACTACAACCAAAGTTTTGGTAAGTTGTTTGCCAAGTATAGCACGCAATATGGGTTTGCCAGCAGTATTATTGGGCTCCCGGTCGTCATTACTTTTTTGTATTTCTTGTGCTGTACCCAAAATGTATGCATAACAATGATGCGCAGCTGTATAATGTTCTTTTTTTAAGTTATTGATAATGTCTTTAACCTCGTTTTCGTTAGTTATTGGGTATGCAAATCCTAAGAATTTACTACCTTTGTCTTTAAACTCGCCCTCGCTTTTACCTGCTATTGTTTGATACGTATCGGAAAATAACATACTAGCTAAAAGATAAAATAATGATGGATGAAATAGCGATTACAAATCCTAGCCAATTTGTTTTACTTAAATGTTCCTTAAAAATAAGTAAACCAACTAATGTGGTGGTTATTACAATACCAATGTTATTTATAGGAAGTACAATACTTGCTTCGGTAAATGCGCCAAGTGTTTTTAATAAAAAAAACATACATAAATAATTAGGGATACCTAGTGCAATTCCCCACAAAATATTTTTAAGTGTAAGTTTTTGTTTTCCTCTAAATAGTTGAATAGCCAGTAAACTTCCACCAAAAACAAATGCAGTTAAAAATACAAAACTTAAAATATGATTGGTATCAAAAGGAGGGATGTAGTTTTTATTGATGATATTTAAAAGTGTGTCAATACAGCCACTGCCAATAAATACATACAATGGAAAATACCACAAACCTTTTTGGGTTGATGTATTGTTGCTTTTGCTAATAAAATATACTGCGATTAATGACAAAATAATACCGAATAGCTTTAATAAGCCTAAATTTTCGTTAAAGAAAAATAGCGCATATACCACCGGAATGGCAACTGATAATTTAGCGGAAACCATACTGACAGATACGCCAAATTTTTGTGCTGTTTGACTGATGCTATAAAATACGCTAATAAACAAAAAGCCTAAAGCCAAAGTATAAGGAAACCAACCCTCGCTCCAAAACTGTGTGGTTATGCTTGGCCTGTCGGTTATTACATTTCCCATAATGGCACAAGTAAGGTAATTAACTACAATGGCCTGAAATGTGTTTACATTGTACTTGTTAAAAAGTTTAAAATAACTTACAACTATTACAGAAGTTATGACACTTAAAAATAAATAAATCATTTTTGGGTTATAAGCGAAATAACATTGTTATCAATGAAAAAAGATTCTTGTGTTTTGCCAACTAAAATAGGTGCCTTAGTTCCATTCGTTAATTGATGAGGGGCTTTAATAATAATAGCCTCATCCCAAATATTGCTATCAATAAATGTTTGTAAAATTTGAGCTCCACCTTCAATCACCAACGATTGTATTTGCTGTTTGTAAAGTCCAGTTAAAATTTGTGGTACTAAATTTTTTTTACTACTAATTGATATATAGGTGATGTTATGGGTTGATTCTGTTTGGTGTTCTTCATAAACAAATATAAAAGTGGGCTGTGTCCCATCAAATAATTGTAACGATTTTGGTAATGTATTGTTTAAATCCAATACCACTCTTTTCGGATTTCGACCTTGCCAATAGCGGGCATTCAGTTTCGGATTATCAAACAATGCAGTGTTTGTTCCAACCATAAAGGCGTCTTCTTGTGTGCGCCACTTGTGGGTTATTTTTTGCACGGTTGTTGACGAAATTTGCTTTTGTTTTTCAAATTCGGTTTCGCATAACCTGTTTTTATCTGGTGCAATAAAATCATCATTGGTTTGCGCCCATTTTAAAATTACGTAGGGTCTTTTTTGGTTAATGTAAGTAAGGTATCTTTTATTTAAATCCGTACATTCATTTTTAAGTATATCTGTTATTACGGCAATGCCTGCATCATTTAGCAATTTAATTCCTTTGCCACTAACTAATGGGTTAGGGTCGGTAATGCCAATTACCACCTGTTTAACTCCGTGCTCAATTAATGCGTGGACACAAGGTGGTGTTTTACCCAAATGGCTGCATGGTTCTAAGGTAACATAGACAGTACTTTCTTCAAGTAGCAATTTATTAGTTACACTATTTAACGCATGAATTTCTGCATGTGGTCCACCAAATTTTTGATGCCATCCTTCACCAATAATTTTATTATTATGCACTATTACGCAACCAACTTGCGGGTTTGGGGATACCGAACCAACACCTAGTTTGGCTAATTCGATTGCCCGTTGCATATATTTTTCATCTGGAATCACCTCGCGAAAGTAAGGTTTTTGTATTTTGCCACCATGAATTCAATATATGCGAGAGATTATTTTGTTGATTTTACCCGTAAATTATTAGCTGTATACGATGAAGATGAGGCCAGAGCTTTTGCAGGATATGTGTGTGCCGAATTGCTTATGATTAAATGGCAACAACTAAATATCATACAAAAAGAGCTGAGTGGCGCGGAGGTAGAGCATTTTGATAAAATATTAAACAGGTTATTAAACGGAGAACCTATTCATTACATTTTGGGCTATACCTGGTTTTATGGTTTAAAGTTTGACCTCAACCCAAGTGTATTAATTCCTAGGCCCGAAACGGAAGAATTAGTTGATTTGGTGCTGAATTATTGTAGGAAAAACAACATTACTACACCAACCATTATTGATTTAGGAACAGGAAGTGGTTGTATTCCTATTAGTTTAAAGAAAAACTTACCACAGGCACAAGTTTACGGGGTTGATTTAGTACCCAACGCAATTGCCACAGCTAACCATAATGCACGTTTAAACAAAACTGATGTTACTTTTATTGAAGCGGATATGTTAAAAACAGCAGTCTTGGTAACTGCACTCAAAATACAACAAAGCCCAGTAATCGTAATTAGTAATCCACCTTACATTGCTCAAAAGGAAGCTGAAGGTATACATATCAATGTACTTAAGCACGAACCCCACACGGCTTTATTTGTGCCAAATGATGATGTACTTTTGTTTTACAAAGCCATTGTAAGTTTCGTTCAGTTGGCGTTAAAGCAATACGATTCAGTGTGGTTAGAAATAAACCCACTTTTTGCCCAAGAAACACTGTCTTTATTCCAAAATTTATCAAACACAAATCAGTCGTCCATCATTAACGATATCTCAGGTAAACAACGGTTTGTATATGTTCTGATTTAATTATATTGCCATCCAATTTACCTATAACTCAAATATTTTTATATGAAAAAAATTTACTTAGCTTTATTAGCTGCCTTATCCATTACAGGTGCATCGGCACAGTTTGTTACACCAATGAACGCAAGTACCATTGCCGAATTGAAAGAAACGGAGTGGACTTTTCCAGGTCTAAAAAACGCCACTACCAAAGTAAAATATTGGATTTCGCCAACTGAAGTTGGTTTTGAAGCTGCTTTTTCTTACAATATTGTGCGTGATGCAAGTAACAATGTTACCAGCATGGTAACTACGGAAATAAACCAGAATAACCCTCCAGCTTCAAAGTATGCAAGCACTGGTGTGGTTAGCGGAAATGTGCTAATTGTTCAAGTAAAAACTGCCGACCCTCAAACGGCTGATCCTTTTGTTGATTATAAAAAAGAGACGATCTACAAGAATGTCCTAGGTAAAGATAGTTTGGTGGTAATTGACCGCTTAAACAGCCAAAACCAATATGATGAAGTAAGACGTATAAAATTGGTATATAATACCAATGGTGCCATTATTGCTATGCAAGAGTTACTACCCGCTTCAAATAATTATGAATTGGTTGGATACCGTAATTTTGGTTACATTGGCAACAAGCGCGTTACAGATACTACCTATATTTTAGGGTCAGGAGCTGATGAAGTTATAGCATACAATAAGTTATTTTATACTGCATCTGATAAATTAGATAGTGTGTTATCATTTAGCGTTAAACAAGGAGTTGCTAGTATAGATGCTGGTTACAGAATATATTATGATGCTACTCCAGGTATTGCAAAAATTTTAGTAACAAGTGTTACACCTACAGATACATCGTTTGAGTATCGTATTGATTACACAGGGACTTTAATTACTGCTTCAACTGAAAATAAATTGCTTAACGAAAACAACTTTGTATGTTTTCCTGTTCCTGCTAATAACGAATTAAATATTGCAGCTAACAATGGTGAGTCATATAGCTACACTTTGTTTGATATGTATGGTAAAAAAATCACTTCAACTAACTTGTCAAATAAAGCAATTATTAATACTGCTGGTGTGGCAAATGGCGTTTATGTTTTAACCATCCAAGATGTAAACGGTAATTCAACCACTAAGAAAATCACTATTCAACATTAATTTTTATTATAACGCTACATTTATTTTATGCAACGAGTACTTAGTTTAGCTTTAGCCTTTTTAACTTTATCAGCCTTTGCTCAAGAGCCTTATCAGTGGGTTGAGCGTAAATCTATCGATGGTAGATTTGCCTATAAAACAGTTCAAAATGATCCATTAGGGGTGCGTATTTACACTTTGTCAAATGGATTAACCGTGATGATTTCGGTGAATAAATCGGAACCAAGGTTGCAAACGTATATTGCTACCAAAGCAGGTAGTAAAAATGATCCCGCTGACAATACCGGATTGGCACATTACCTAGAACATTTATTGTTTAAAGGAACCGATAAATACGGGACAAAAGACTGGGCTAAAGAAAAAGAACAGTTGGATAAAATAGATGCGTTGTACGAGCAATACAACAAAACGACCGATGAGATTAAACGTAAAGAAATTTACCGTAAAATAGATTCAGTAAGTGGTGTTGCTAGCCAGTTTGCGATTGCTAATGAGTATGATAAAATGTTATCAACGGTTGGTGCGCAAGGTACCAATGCATTTACCTCATTAGAGCAAACAGTGTATGTGAATGATATTCCTCAAAATCAAATTCAAAATTGGTTAACCATTGAAGCCGAACGTTTCAGAGCGCCTGTTTTACGTCTGTTTCATACCGAGCTAGAGGCTGTGTATGAGGAAAAAAATATCGCTTTAGATAACGATGGTCGCAAAGTTTTTGAAGCCATGATGGCCAGTTTGTTTACCAAGCATGCATACGGTACTCAAACCACCATTGGTACTGTTGAGCATTTAAAAAATCCATCGTTAATTAAAATACGCAACTACTTTAATACATATTATGTGCCAAATAATATGGCCATTATTTTAGCGGGTGATGTTGACCCTGATAAAACAGTAGCTATGATTGCCGATAAGTTTGCATACATGCAACCAAAACCGGTTCCAGCTTATACTTTTGATGCAGAGCCTAAACGTGATGCACCTACTGTTGTTAATGTGTATGGCCCTGATGCAGAAAATATCATGATTGGTTTTCGTACTGCAGGAGCAAATTCTAAAGATGCATTATTGGCTACTTTAGTTGATTATTTATTGGCCAATTCTAAAGCAGGTTTTATCGATTTAAATCTAGTAAAACAACAAAAAGTATTGGCCGCTTCTTCTTCAGTTTGGATGAATAAAGATTATGGCATTCACTTTTTAACAGGCAAACCAAAACAAGGCCAAACACTTGATGAAGTGCGTAAATTATTGTTGGAGCAGATTGATAACATTAAAGCAGGTAAGTTTACCGAAGAAGATTTAAAAGCCATTCTTAATAACTTTAAAGTTGAGCGAATTCGTAACAACGAAAGTAATGAAGGCAGAGCCTCTTTAATGCTAGATGCATTTATTGTTGATATGCCTTGGACAGAGCAAGCAAGTGTTTTAGAGAATTTATCTAAAATTACCCGAGAGGAAATTATTAACTATGCCCATAAAGCCTACACCAATGATTATGTGGTAATTAATAAAAATATTGGCGAAGACAAAGGGATTGAAAAAATCGAAAAACCAACCATTACTCCAGTTGAAGTAAATCGTAACGACATGAGTCCTTTTGTAGATGCAATTGTTAACTCAAACCCTCCGCGTATTACACCTAAGTTTTTAGATTTTGATAAAGATGTGAACCGCACAACTTTAAACAAGCAAGTGCCAGTTTACTATGTAAAAAACAACGACAACGGATTGTTTAATATGTATTATGTGCTTGATATGGGTAAGTTTAATAACATTAAATTACCTATTGCTGTTCAATTGTTGCAATACTTAGGTACAGATAAATACACTAGCGAACAAATAAGTAAAGAATTTTACAAATTGGCTTGCGACTTTAGTGTAAATGCTGGGGAAGACCAGGTGTATGTTTCGTTAAGTGGATTAAATGAAAATTTTGAACCTGCTTTAAAATTGTTCGAACATTTATTGGCCAATGCAAAACCGGATCAAGATGCATTAAACCAGTTGGTGCAACGCACACTAAAACAACGTAAAGACGCTAAACTAAACAAGCAATCTATTTTCTGGCAAGCATTACGTAATTATGTAGTCTACGGAAGTAAAAACCCAAGTACATACAATTTAACAGTAGAGCAACTTAACGCTTTAAAAGCAGATGAATTGGTTGAGATGGTTAAGCAATTAACCTCATACCAACATAATATTTATTACTACGGACCAATGCAGTTGGTTAACTTAAATACCATGTTGGCCAAAGAACATAAGCTTGCAAAAAAGTTAAAACAAGCTTCTGTGCCTATTGCCTTTGCGCGCAATCAAACCAATACCAACAAGGTATATTTTGTAAACTATAAAATGGTACAAGCAGAAATTTTATGGTTAAGTCGCCAAGCGCAATCTTTTGATAGCACCGCATATCCTACCATAAGTATGTTTAACGAGTATTTTGGTGGTGGTATGTCATCGGTGGTATTCCAAACCATTCGTGAAAGTAAAGCATTGGCTTATTCCACTTTCTCTAGATATGCTAATCCGACTAAAAAGGGAGATCCATATTACATTACTGCTTATATAGGTACACAAGCCGATAAGCTAAATGATGCAGTTCCGGCCATGCAAGAGTTGTTAACCAATTTGCCAAAAGCGGAGGCTAGTTTTAATGCTGCCAAAGAAGCCATTAAACAACAAATAGAAACCCAACGTACCAATAAAGAATCTATTTTCTTTGCTTTGATGGGTGCTAAAAAATTAGGTTTACACCACGATACAAGTAAAGATGTGTATGATAACATTGATAAATTAACTTTTGCAGATATTGAGCAGTTTTATAACAAAAACTACAAAGGAATTACTTACCATTACATGGTTATGGGAAGCAAAGAAAAAATTAATGCAGAAGATTTGAAGAAATACGGTGAAGTGGTGGAGTTAACCTTAGAAGATATTTTCGGTTACTAATTATCAAACGATTTATTAAAAAGCCTCCGAAATTTTCGGGGGCTTTTTTATGAATAAGCCTAAATATTGATTGGTGAATTTACTCTCGAATAAAAGTAAAGTATCCAACCAACCTTGAAGGAGGTGACACTTTTTTATCCCACCTTTTATTTCCCATTTGATAAACTCCTGCCATTCGGTATATTGCACCAACTCATGAAATCACACTTCCTTATATTGCTGCTGCTGCTCGGGGCTTGGGGTTTAAAAGCTCAGGATAGCTTGAGTAAAACTCCTTTTATTAGGTTTGAAGGGTTACCCCAAAGAATGGTACCAACCTTTTCTGCAGATGCGCGTTCGCACAGGTTAATGCTGCAAAAATCAACCAAAGAATTATCTTTTTTTGGAAGTATGGGCGGATATTTTCCGGTGTTTAATGCAACTGTTTTGGGTAAAACCATTCAGTTTAGCGCAGGTGCATCAACCCACCTTACCTTAAAGCGTTATGTAAGAAGAGGCGAAGTATTGAACGTTGATTTTTTTGCAGATTTTTTAGCCGACCTTCAAATAAATACCAATTGGTATTTACGTGCAGGTTTTGGTCATACCAGTCAGCATATTGCTGATGATGCCATTGCCATTGGAATACCTGTAAAAAACTATGTAAAAGATTACGTGCAATTACAAACCGTTCATAGGCTGTTTAAGCAAAAAATGTTATTGTATGGCGGTTTCTTTTATTTGCATAACTTTAAAATTGGCGAGGTAGGAATTGCCAGAGATTGGTCGAAAAAGGTGATGTTACAAATTGGAACAGAGGTGGATGTTTACCGCATTACACCAATATTAGTGACTTATGTTTCGGCTGATGTCAAGTTTAGGCAAGAGTTTGATTTTGCAACTACGCACGCCTTTCAAGCCGGTTTTAAAATTAAACCCAAACAAAATAAAACCACACGTTTGGCCTATAATTATTTGGGTGGATACGAAGAGCGTGGGTTTTTATACAATACCAAATGTAATATACACACCATGGGTTTATACTTCGATTTTTAGCGCATGAAACGACTTATTATCACGCTAATTTTATTGTTAAAACTTATTGGTGTTTCGGCACAAACAGATAGCAATAATCTTAGCTATAAAAAGTGGCTTTCCAAAAAGAATTTGGTAATTACAGGTTTAGTGATTCAACAATCATCAAGCTCTTTGGTAGAGTATAAATGGTGGTGGCAGGATAGTTTTAATGCATTTCATTTTGAACATGATGGTGTGTTTAATAATTACAGTTTAGGGATGGATAAAATTGGTCATGCCTACGTTTCGCATTTGTGTTACCATGCTATTTACGAAGCCATGACTTGGGCTGAATTTACACCACGACAAATCTTATACACCAGCATAGCTTTGCCTGCATTTTGGGCACTAAGTATCGAAATTGGTGATGCATTTTCCCCTTACGGTTTTAGTGTTCCTGATTTGGCTGCAAACTTTGCTGGTATTGGTTACGGTGTGTTACAGCATAAGGTTCCGTTTTTTAAAAATATTGCTTTTAAGTTTAGTTATTATCCACGCAAACCAGTTTACCGTTTAAGCAGTAATTATGATGATCATATTTATTGGTTAAGTTTTAATATGCACAAGTTATTGCCTGGTGTAGCTGGTAGAAAGTGGCCTGAGTTAATTAATCTAGCTGCAGGATACAGTATTGAGGGCTATCATACACCTAACATGAGGCGCGAGTTTGTATTTGGTATAGATATTAATTTAGCAGCTATTAAAACCAAATCAAAAGGTGTATCAACTTTTAAAAATGTATTAAACTTAATTCACTTGCCATCACCGGGTGTAAAATTAACCCGCGAGCATACGCCACAGTACAAAGCATTTTTGTTGAATTAAATATACTATTTTCGAAACAAAAATTTACCAATGGATTTAACAGACAAAGTAGCCGTAGTTACAGGAGTAAGCAAAGGAATTGGCTATCATACCGCATTACAATTGTTAAACAAAGGAGCTGTTGTTTTTGGTTTAGGTAGAAGTAACCAAATTCAGCATCCAAACTATACTTTTATTACCTGCGATGTGCGCGATGCAAAAGGTGTTGAACAAGCATTTGCGCAAATTTTAACATCAACCCAAAACCAAATACATGTGTTGGTAAACAATGCTGGTTTAGGTTATTTTGGTATGCTTGAAGATACCACCTACGAACAATGGGACGAAATGTTTAAAACCAATGTAAATGGTATTTTTTATTGCTGTAAGCAAGCTTTACCTGCCATGAAACAACAGCAATTGGGTCATGTGATTAATATTGCTTCAACGGCTGCATTAGAAGGTATGCCTCAAGTTTCGGCTTATTGTGCAACTAAGTGGGCCGTAAAAGGTTTAAGCGAATCGTTGTTTAGAGAGGTCCGCGATTTTAGAATTAAAGTAACTTGTATTTATCCGGGCAGTACGAAGACTGATTTTTTCAGAAATAGCCCAGGTATACAACCACACGATTATATGCTAATGCCCGAAGATGTAGCAGCAAATATTTTGTACGCATTAGAAATGCCCGAAAATTTTCACACCGTTAATTTAGAAATAAGGCCACTACAACCCAAGGGGCCCAAGGCATAAGTACCATGAACCTAAAGCTAAAACAATTTATTGATGTATATGTGGGCAAGCTTTTATTGCTCATAAACCTTGTTTTGGTGCGTGGTTTAGGTTTGATATTAAGTCGTAATCACACTATTGATAAAGCCCCTAAACACATTTTAGTGGTAAAAATATTGGGCTTGGGTAGTGTAATTATGGCATCGGATGCATTGTATAGCTTGCGCATAAAATATCCAGAAACAAAGTTCATTTTGTTGTGCGGGAAAGGTGTTGAAATAGGTATTAAACCCACAAAGTTGTTTGATGAAATTTGGATAATTAATGATAGAAATTTATTTACATTAATAACTTCGGGCTACAAAGCGCTTTTTAAATCATGGCAATTAAAAAAACTTTGGGTGGTTGATTTGGAGGTATATTCAGTACTTACCACCATTTTTTCTGCATGGACATTGGCCTTTAATCGTTTCGGTTTTCAGTTGGATAAAACCTACTTCCGAAATTACTTAAATACCCACAATGTTTATTTTAATCAATTTGTGCGTGTAGCTATTAATTACCAAAATTTAGTAGAGAAAATGGGGGTGAGCAGCTTTTTAAATTTTAGTTTTCCTTCAGAATTTACTTTACCTCGAGAAAAAAAATATGTAGCCATTAATAATACGTGCAGTGAGTTAGGTGGAAACTTACGGAAATTGCCAGATGAATTGATGGTGCAAATTTGCAAGCACATTACGCAAACAACACCATATAAAATTGCTTTGGTTGGAGCACCTTCAGATAAACTGGAAATAGATGGATTTATTAACCGAAGTATGTTTGAACCCGGTACCGTGTTTAATTATGCAGGTTCATTAAACTTTAGTGATTATTACCGTTTTATTGGTTCCGACTGTAAAGCCATGCTATCTATTGACAGTGCGCCATTGCACATTGCACAAAAGTTAAATGTACCTGTTTTTTCTTTTTGGGGGCCAATCAGTCCGGTGCAACGTTTAACCGATTTAA
>CANLLM010000024.1 GCA_947491825.1 Bacteroidota bacterium | reverse complement strand
CGTATTTACTGATATAATCTTTAACTTCTTCTATAGTTTTGCAAGTATGAAGAATGTCCTTTAAATACTTAGTCGGGTTGGATATAGTTTTTCTGTTTTCAAAATTTTCCTCAATTGGGTGGTATGCAACAAGTCTTTCAAATGTGAGACCCATTTCATTCATTCCTGATTGCGGGGCATATCCGTTTTCTCCGTCAAATCTTGCTCCTGTAAATGCTGCACCGTATTTACCACTTGTTGCGTTTTCAAACCAAATATGAGGTGTTGTAAACCAAGCATCGTGGTTACTTCCAAAAAATGTTCTGTTGCCGGTTGTTATTTTATAACCACTGCAAGCAATACTGTCTTGTATAACTAAAAAAGTCATAACCATCAGTAAAACAAGTCTTACAAATTGTATTGTTTTTATTTTGGTTATCATAATTTGTCTAACGTGTCATTTTATTCTTAATTGTTTGATTTATGATTGTGTGTGTCGTCCTACAAATGGCATATAACGGTTTCGGGCTTGGCGAAGGTGGCGATTTTCACCACAAATGTTGATGCGGAGTACCAAACTTTGGTTAACCACAAATGTGTCTGCGTTGCACTGAACCGCCACTTTTGCCAAACCCGTGTTATGCCTTCGCCCTTCTTTTCTTGTTATAGTGAGTGATAATATTCTTTGATTTTTGTCGCCATGAGTTTTCGCCTTAAAGTCAAGAATTCGCTGTAATCGTCAATGCTCATTTGTTGAATTTCAGTCGGCACGCAATTCATTTTCAAGTTGTCTGCAAGTTGTTGCTCGTTTGAAAGTCCGCTTACTTGCTGGTTGCCGTTTAGCATTTGTGATTTTACAACTTCAAAGTAGTCCTTTGGTGGTTTATTGCCAACTTTTATGTTAATCTCCGATTGCATATAAACGTAGTTGGCAATTTGATTGTATTTGCTCCTGTCCAAACCGTTTTTTTTCAAATAGTCCTTTGGAAACAAGTGGTGAATGTCGCCACGAAGCGAAATTAAGTCGCTTACTAAAACATCTTTTGATAGAAATCCTCTATCGTTGGCTTTAACTTGTGAAGCCAAAAAAACGTGAAAGTAAGGACTACTTGCAACAGAAGTGTCTAAACTCTGTGGCAGTGAAGCGTTCCAAAATGCCTCTGAAAGTTCGCCTTCTTCCTTTTCTTTTAAGTATTCGTCAAACGGTTTCTGTGAAATTTGTTTGATGTCAAAGTCAAATGCACTTTCGGGAGAACCTGAATAGCGTCCTGTCAAGATGGAAAATACTAACCAACGCCTTACATAACTTTCAATGGCTACTGAATTAACACCTAACTCTTTTAGTTTGAGATAAACGATGTAGGCGAAATTGATTGCGTTTTGTGAACGAATAAGTTTTGGCGAAATAAATCCTGCGGATTTAATTATCATCAAGAAGCGTTTAAAATTTGTTTCGTTGGTGAAATTATTAACGCCAGTTTTAAGATTTGCAAAAGATGCTTCTGCAATGGTGTCTTCATAAGTTCGTGTTTCAAAGTTTCTGCCTGATAGTAAACTCACCAAGTCAGAAAGTCGTCCCCTGTTGAATTGCGTTGTAAATGCAACACGAATTAAATCGTTGTAGTCAGGGTCATATAAATCTTCGTTCTCTGTTTTGAGCCATTGCATTTTTTGAAAGAACTCTGTCGTTGCAAATTCTTTGTCGTTGTCAACGATATGCTTGTAGAACTCTGGAGCAATGCACAAATGGCAAAAGTAATCAATGGCTTTGCGTAATTCATTTCCGTTGTAATCTGTGTTGGAAGCAATTTTACTCATAACAAAATCCGCCTGACTAAGCACCACACCTTTTGAATTGATTCGAATAAAAATTTCGGTAACTGTTTCAATGTCCAAGTCAGCTGCTAACTCAATGATTCCGATTTGTTTTTTAGGAATGTTCATCAAGTTTGAAAAGGCGTTGCGAACTTGTTTTTTGTCAACGTCTGGGTTGAGTTCAAAATATTTGTCGGCTATTTCAAATAAGTCACCATTGATTGCATCGCCAATGTCGTGAAGCCAAGTTTTATCTTTTAAGATTGCGGGGTTTTGAACTTCAAATCTTTCGTCAATAGGGTGAAAGGCAATTTTAATTTTCACTCTCTCGTAAGTTTTGTTGATTACATATTGTCCTAATATAGCTGCTGTCAAAGCTGTTACGCGCTGTTGTCCGTCAATGAGTATTTTTTTTCCTTCACTTAAACTACCGTCCTTTAGTCGCACGTTAGGATTTCTCCAAGCGATTACGTAACCGATTGGATAACCTTGATACAAGCTGTCCATTAAGTCACGAACTTTTGAACTGTCCCAGACAAAAGGTCTTTGAATTTCCGGAATTGCAATTTCTCCTGAATTTACCCAAGCTAAAAGTGTCTCAATTAATTGTTGGTTTACTGCGTATTTCTGCATTTGTCGTTTTTATGTTTGTTCGTTACTTTAATGGCTGCACTGTCGTTTTTAGGGTGAGGCATAACGTATTGCAGCCTTGTGACGTGCCGGTCTAACGTGATGTTATAAAGATACAAATGTCCAACGAGATGCCAAAAGAATAAGAAACCCGGCATGGCACAAGACTGCTGTTATGTGCTGCAAAGCCAATTTTGGTTAAGTTAATTTTTGTTGTCGAGAGTAAATATTTTCGATGCAAAAAAAAAGAAGTCTGGTTTATGGACAGACTTCAGAATTTTAATTTTTATATTTAATTCCAACACCATATACAGTTGGCCACCAAAATGTGTAACCAAACTTAATATCAATTATGGCATCTATACCGTCCCTTTTTGCTTTTTCACGAAGTCTCATAAGGACCCTTTTATGACTATGAAATAAACTTGCTGATGCCCCATAGAATGCAACCTCATTGAAGTTCTTTTCTGGTTTTGTATTCATATAGATGTCAACTTGTTTCTCATTCCCATTATTGAATTGCAAATTTTGAACTGTTACACAACTTGCGGCACTAAATACCATTATGGCAAATGCCAATATTCTTATTTTTTTCATCATTTAAAGTATTTAATTCTATTCGCAGGGAAAACATCTAAAACATCACATCTTTCCCCTTGGCGAATGTAAAGTTCTGATAGAATAAAATTTGAAATTGCACCCTCATAAGAATCGTAGAATCTTGGATACTGAATTGCTTCATCGTCTTCAACGATTGGTCTTAGTTGTGCAATAGCAGTTTTAAAATTAGAAACTGCTTGATGTTCTCTTGTCAATTGTCTCATTGTTTTCTTTTTTTGGTGGTTAATAATATTTTGTTAACGAGAGTAAATACATTTTATTGTGTGTCAAATCAAATTATTTACGAAAATGTTAAATTGAGTGGCGGTGCTCGGTCAGCCAAGAAAAACTAACGAATTGTTGTCTGAAAGTAATGGTGAGTGAGCGTTTCTGCTTTCGACCGAGGTTTTTTTTTTGATTTGTGCGGTCGCTCTGAGTGTCGGTTAGTTATATTGGCGTCCGCTGGCTTGGTTGCACATAACTTACTTAT
The DNA here is from genome assembly GCA_947491825.1 of Bacteroidota bacterium. GTDB lineage: Bacteria > Bacteroidota > Bacteroidia > UKL13-3 > UKL13-3 > UBA6183. The sequence continues at coordinate 28,505 of CANLLM010000024.1, read as the reverse complement.
CTACGCACCTATTTTGGCGGTTAGGTGCACAATATTGTGTACTTGGCACAATATTGCGAACCTTTTGATGGAAATTAGGTTCGCTTTATTTTTATTACTTTAGTTTTAATTTATCTAAGGGACTGGTTATTTTACCCAATTGCTCGGTACTTACATGGGTATAAATTTGTGTTGTATTGGGGCTTTTATGGCCAAGTAATTCCTGAATATGACGCAAATTTGTTCCTGCTTCTAATAAGTGGGTGGCGTAACTATGCCTTAGCATATGCAAATTAATGTTCTTTTTAATTCCTGCAAGTGCAACGGCTATTTTTAACGTTTTTTCTAAGCTGCGTGGGCTATATGCACCTCCATATTGTCCTTCAAACAAGTAGTCATTTGGTTTATATTCTTTATAATATTCTCTAAGCATATTAAGTATTACTGGCGAAAGGGGCACGTTTCTATCCTTCATGCCTTTGGCGTTGCGTATTGTTATCATCATGCGTTTGCTGTCAATATCTGTTTTTAATAAGCTAAGTACTTCGCCTCGTCTTAAGCCTGCGCTGTATATTAAACTAAGCATGGTTTTATGTTTTAAATTTTTACATGCGTTTATGATGGCAGCCACTTCTTCTTCGCTTATTACCTTGGGTAATTTATGTCCTTGTTTAGGACGAATTAATTTTTCAATATCTATTTTATGTTTTTTTACCGTTTGGTAAAACAGTTTAAGTGCATTTATAAATTGCGATTGATAGGTTGCACTCAGGTTTTTCTTCAATATATAATGGGTGTTAAAATCCATTATATCTTGGTTGGTAATTTGGTCAACATTTTTTTGGTTGTGATAACTAAAAAATACCAATAATGCATTGGTGTAACTTTCTGTAGTGCTTTTACTGTAGCGCTTCACCTCCATCCAATTGGTGTAAATGTTTAACAGCTCTTGTGTTTGTGTGCTAATTTCCCGATTATTTTTTATAGCGTTGGTGTGGGCGTTGTTTGGTTTTAAATTGCATGTATTTCGGTGGGTTTCATTATCCGCAATATGCCATGCTTTTAATGTGCGGCTCCATCTTGCTCCAGGTATTGCCCTTGCCAATTGGTTTAGTGTTGCGGTATTTGCAAAGTATAATGCGATACGTTGTTGGTTATCGTGCACAACTAACTTTGCCACAATTGTTTTATTGGCAATTAATCCAGTAAGCTGTGCAATAGTATTGCTCATGTTGGGGTTAGTAATGGGTTTAAATACAAATGCTAATTAAACCAATAAGTTGTGTATTTGCAAGCTCAACTATAAACAGCGGTATATTTGATATGCAAGTTAAGCTTGGCTTAGGGTTCCGAAGCTTCGGAAGAAGCAGGCTGCCCAGCAGTGCGGAAAGCCCGACCAGAAAGCCACATGCAAGGGTTGCGTATGGAGTGTGCTTTTGGGTAAGCCCCCAAACAAAAAAGCCACCCTGATTAAGAATCGGGATGGCTTTTGTAATAATATGAAATAAACCTTATACCGATTTTGGACGGTAGGTATTTGTATTTGCAGTTGATTTATTACTTAATTTGGTTGGCTTTGGTGTAACTGTTTTTGTAGCTGTTTTTTTAGGTGCAGCAGTTTTCTTGGCAGCCATTTTTTTAGGTTTATCTAAATTGCTTTCTAAATCGTCACTTTTGTTACTAGCATTTTTAATTGTTTCTTCTGCTGTCTCTTCTGCTTCTGCTGCATGATCTTCAGCTAGCAAAATGTTAAAATCTACAATATCCTTAAGTGCAATGTACCAAATCAATAATTTTTTGATATCCGAGTCATATACACGTTCGCTGTCAAGCTTAATTGCATCAACTAAAAATTTACGTTGTGTTTCTGCATTGTCTTTTGAAGTAGGTGCACCACCATGTTCGTGTATTTTTACAAACACTTCTACTAAACGCATATCGCCTTCTTCAGTATACATTGAAATATCTTCCAATACCGATACTTTATCTTGAATGCTGGTTGGGAAACGTTTTTTTGTTTCGTTTAAGCTTTCTAAAATTAAACCGGTTTTAGTACGGCCGATTATTTTGTGTAATCCGCTAACACCCGAAATGGCTACGATCTCTTTTAAATTCATCCTGTTAAAAATGTTTGTTGTTTTAAATTTGCGAATGGCAAATGTAGCATTTTTTGGAATATGCCAACTCCTTTCGTTTTATCTATCAAAATCAACACAATATATTTGCCTTCAGTAATGAGGTGGCTCACGGTTTTTTTTGCATTGTTTTTTTATACTTCTGTTAACGCACAGCAAATAGTTAATATGGAGGGCAGGCGCTTTGAAAATCCTCGTAATGGCTGGCAGGGGAATGTTGAGTTTGGTGCCAACTATACACAAATAACCACCACCTTAAAACAGTTAAGCAACCGAGTTTTTATCATACACCATAGCCCAAAGCGGAATATTTTATTTGTAAATGATGTTAGTTTTGTAAGTGTTGATAACCGTAATTTATTAAACAATGCTTTCCAGCACTTTAGGTATATTAAACAAGGAGATTCTGTTGTTTTTCCGGAGGCGTTTGCGCAATTGCAATTTAACCAACAGTTAGACATTAGCTTACGCGCCATGGCTGGTGCAGGTTTGCGCTTTAGGGTATACAAAGATGATAAGTCGTTTTTTTATATTGGCAATGTGTTGATTTATGAACATGAGCAAAACCCTAACCGAGCGGCACAAAATAATTTGCGTTTAAGTTCATATGCAAGTATAGATGTGAGTGAATGGGATTATTTACCCATAACATTGGTTGCCTATTTGCAACCTAAAATTACGGACATAAATGATTATAGGGTTTCGGTTGAGGCCAGTTTATTGTTTCGTTCTATGGGCAAATTTTCTTTCAGAACCCAAGCAAGGTATGTGTTTGATGCCGATCCACCGCCTGGCATAAACAAGATATTTAGTAGTTTTAACAACAGCTTGGTGTATAGTTTCTAATGATGTTTATTGGTAAATTTAATTGCTAACCACTTATATTATAGCAGGTTATAGTTGCTTTTACTATGCATTGTTTTTTGTCTTTAAAAGTGCCATTAATCGCAATAAAACCTATAAATTTGCTCGATTTTCTAAAGATAATTATGGATACTGTATCAATATATAAACCTAAAAACAAAATACGAATTGTAACCGCAGCAGCTTTATTTGATGGGCATGATGCAGCAATCAATATCATGCGTAGAATTATTCAGGCAAGTGGTGCCGAAGTAATTCACTTAGGCCATGATAGAAGTGCTGAAGAGGTAGTGAATTGCGCCATACAAGAAGATGCCAATGCAATTGCCATGACCAGCTACCAAGGCGGGCATGTGGAGTATTTCAAATACATGCATGATTTGTTGAAGGAGAAAGGCTGCGGACACATCAAAATTTTTGGTGGTGGTGGGGGTACTATTTTACCTGAAGAAATGGACGAATTACACGGTTACGGTATTTGTCGTATTTATGGGCCAGATGATGGGCGTGCAATGGGCTTGCAAGGAATGATCAACGACATGTTGGAGAAATGCGATTTTCCAACAGGTAAAAATCTTAACAATGAAGCCAAACTCTTAGCTGAAAAAGATTATAAATCCATAGCGCGTTTAATTTCTGCTGCCGAAAATGATCCCGAAAATTTCCGTACTATCTTAGATCAAATTAACCAGTCTACCAACCATGTAAAAACGTCACCGGTATTAGGTATAACCGGTACAGGTGGTGCAGGTAAATCTTCTTTGGTTGATGAATTGGTGCGCAGGTTCTTGCTTGATTTTGAAGAGAAAACCATCGCTATTATTTCGGTTGATCCATCAAAAAAGAAAACAGGTGGAGCTTTGTTAGGTGATCGGATTAGGATGAATGCCATTAAAAATCCTCGCGTGTACATGCGCTCTTTAGCTACACGTCAAAGTAACTTAGCCTTATCTAAACATGTACAAGAAGCTGTTGATATTGTTAAAGCTGCCAACTTTGATTTGGTTATTTTAGAAACTTCTGGTATTGGACAAAGTGATACTGAAATTATGGACCACAGCGATGTGGCCTTATATGTTATGACGCCAGAATACGGTGCAGCTACCCAGTTGGAAAAAATTGATATGTTGGATTTTGCCGATATTATTGCCATTAATAAATTTGATAAAAAAGGCGCGTTAGATGCATTGCGTGATGTAAAAAAACAATTCCAGCGAAACCATAAATTGTTTGATAAAAATGCTGATGATATGCCTGTTTATGGTACCATTGCCAGTCAGTTTAACGATCCGGGCATGAATAGCTTGTACAAAGCCATAATGGATATAGTGGCTGATAAAACTGGAGCTGAATTATCTTCGTCATTTACCATTACAAAGGAAATGAGTGAAAAAATTTACATCATTCCTCCATCACGCACAAGGTACCTCTCAGAAATTAGCGAGAACAATAGAAGCTACGATAAGTGGGTTGATAAACAAGCTGATATAGCTGATAAATTGTATGGTATGCAATTGACTATTGATACGTTATCAACTAATAAAAATCTCGATACGGTATTAGTAGATGCATTAAAAGCTGCATACAAAGAGATCGAATTGAACCTTGATCCGCGTAACAAAATAACATTAGAAACCTGGCAGCAAAAGAAAGACATGTTCTGCAACGAGCATTATGTTTTTAAGGTTCGTGATAAAGAAATAAAAATTAAAACACATACAGAGTCGTTATCGCATAGCCAAATACCTAAAGTTTCTGTACCCAAGTATAAAGGTTGGGGTGATGTTTTGCGTTGGACATTGCAAGAAAATTTCCCAGGCGATTTTCCATACACTTCTGGTATTTATCCGTTTAAACGCGAAGGCGAAGATCCAACACGTATGTTTGCAGGAGAAGGTGGTCCGGAGCGAACCAACAAACGTTTTCATTACGTATCGCAAGGTATGCCAGCTAAGCGTTTAAGTACCGCTTTCGATTCGGTAACTTTATATGGTAACGACCCCGATCACAGACCAGATATTTATGGTAAAATTGGTAATTCGGGTGTAAGTATTTGGAGTTTAGATGCAGCTAAGAAACTGTATTCGGGCTTTAATTTAGCTGATCCTAAAACATCTGTTTCAATGACCATTAATGGTCCTGCAGCAATCATTTGTGCATTTTTTATGAATGCGGCTATCGACCAACAATGTGAAATTTATATTAAAGCCAAAGGCCTAGAAGAAGAAATAAACCAAAAAATTGAATCTATTTTTAAAGCCAAAGGCACTACTCGGCCAACTTACCATGCAGCTGATTTGCCCGAAGGTAACGATGGTTTAGGTTTGATGTTATTGGGTGTTACAGGTGATATGGTTTTACCTGCTGACGTATACCAAAAAATTAAAGTAGATACATTAAAGCAAGTTCGTGGAACGGTGCAGGCTGATATTTTAAAAGAAGACCAAGCACAAAACACGTGTATTTTCTCTACAGAATTCTCCTTGCGTGTGATGGGCGATGTACAGCAATATTTTATTGATAATGCGGTGCGTAATTTCTATTCTGTTTCAATTAGTGGATACCACATTGCCGAGGCTGGAGCAAATCCAATAACACAATTGGCTTTAACACTTTCTAATGGCTTTACTTTTGTAGAGTATTACTTAAGCCGTGGAATGAATATTGATGATTTCGCACCTAATCTTTCGTTTTTCTTCTCTAATGGTATTGATCCAGAGTACGCTGTAATTGGCCGTGTTGCCCGCAGAATTTGGGCCAAAGCCATGAAGTTAAAATACGGAGGTAATGAGCGTAGCCAAATGTTAAAGTACCATATCCAAACTTCGGGCCGTTCGTTACATGCCCAAGAAATAGATTTTAACGACATACGCACCACATTGCAAGCCTTGTATGCCATTTACGATAACTGTAATTCTTTACACACCAATGCCTATGATGAAGCCATTACAACTCCAACAGAAGAATCTGTAAGACGTGCCATGGCTATACAGTTAATTATTAACCGCGAATTAGGTTTGGCTAAAAATGAAAATCCTTTACAGGGTTCATTTATTATTGATGACTTAACCAACCTGGTAGAAGAAGCAGTATTGTTAGAATTTGATAAAATTTCTGAACGTGGCGGTGTTTTGGGTGCAATGGAAACCATGTACCAACGCAATAAAATACAAGAAGAAAGTATGTATTACGAGATGTTAAAACATACAGGTGAATTCCCAATAATTGGGGTAAATACATTCCTATCGAGTAAAGGCTCACCAACCGTTTTACCTAAAGAAGTAATACGTTCAACAACAGAAGAAAAAGAATACCAAATAACCATGTTGAATGAATTGAAAAAAGGTAATGAAGCAAAAGGTGCAGAAATCCTAAAACGTTTGCAGGAAGTAGCCATTAACAACCAAAATATATTTGCAGAAATGATGGAAGCTGTCAAGTATTGTTCGTTAGGACAAATTACTGGTGCCCTATTTGAGGTCGGTGGACAATATAGACGCAATATGTAAAAGAGTTTTTTTTTCTAAGATTAATTAACTGGTCTATGTATGGATAAATTACGGATACAGCTTAATCTATTAAAATATATTTGTATCCAAAAGGCGCTAGGCTTCATTATTTGCGCGTTCACTTTTATCTATGAAAGTCTTCCCATTTATTAACTTCAAAGCCAAGCAATATCAAATTGTTTTTTTCAACCAATGGTCTTTTAATCATAGATGGTTGATTGACCATTAATTCAATTGCTTGCGAGGTATCATGCATACTTTCTTGTTGCTCGTGAGTAAGTTTTTTAAAGGTGGTTCCTTTAGTGTTAATGAGTTTATTTAAAGGGATAGTCTTCAGCCATTCATTTAATTTATCTGGGGTAATGCCCAGCTTTTTGTAATCGTGAAAAGTGTAGGATATGCCATGGTCATCAAGCCAAGTAAATGCTTTTTTCATGGTATCACAGTTTTTAATTCCGTAAATATGTATCATATCTGTAGGTTATCGGTTATTTATTTAATCTTCAAAAAAACTAAGAACAATAGGTTCTAACCAACTTTGTTTCTTGTTCAGCATAAACCCTACGTGGCCTCCTAATGGAGAAAAAATGGCGTGCACAAATGGATGATCAACCACTTCATCATAAGGAAAACAGCTGGCACTTAAAAATGGATCGTTTTTAGCGTTGATGAGTAAAGTTGGGGTATTAATGGTGTTTAACATACTTACACTACTGCACTTATTCCAATATTCATTAGCATCTTTAAATCCATTTAGTGGCGCGGTATATATATCATCAAAATCTTTAAAATTCTTAATTTTATGAATCTCTTTAACATCTACTTCTTTAGGAAACAACTTGTTTTTCACCCGCATTTTTTTGAACATGCTACTTAAAAAACGGTGCATGTAAATCTTATTTATTCCATTGTCTAATTCCATTGCCGATCCCTTCAAGTCAATTGGTACTGATATTGCTGCAGCTGCAGAAACTTTTATAGGCACCTCACTGCTGTTTGATAAATAATTGAGTAAAACATTACCCCCTAAGCTAAATCCCAATAAAAATATAGCATCATATTTATCTGTGATACTTTTAAGGTAAAATGACAAGTCAGTTGTAAAACCACTGTGGTACGAATAGGGTAACAAGTTCATCTCTCCACCGCAACTTCTAAAGTTGATTGCATGCACATCGTAGCCATTGGCGCTAAATAAATTCGCAAACCCTTTTATATATTGTGAATCACTACTGCCCTCTAGCCCGTGAAGCATTACCACCGCTTTTTTGTTGTTGCGTAACAAACAATCTACATAAAAAAAATCACCATCTGTTGTTGCTATTCGCTTACGAGTGTATGAAGTATTATGCTTGCGAAACAATGCAGGCAATATGGTAGAAAGGTGTTTATTTCTATATAAAATGTTTGCTTTTAATTCTGGGTAGTCATTTACAATCATGCCCCGCAAAGTTAATCAACCTAAACTATTTACTATTTGATAACATTAGCTTAAATACAATAAATATAAACCGTTTTAACCCCAAGTTCTGTATTATATACACTGTAATTGTTCTATTTGTCATTGTAAAATTCTAGTTCGCTAAAACCAACTTTACATTTTTTGGTTGTATTTATATGCAAAATGCACTTGTTTGGTTTAGAAACGACTTAAGAATTCATGACCATGAACCACTGAGTAAGGCTGTTAATACTTCGAATAAAGTTTTAGGGATTTATTGTTTTGATCCGCGTGATTATGTGTTATTGCCCGCAGGGTTTCCTAAAACGGGTAGTTTAAGGGCTAAATTTATTATAGCTTGTGTTGCTGCACTTAAAAATAAATTACAAGAACTTGGATCTGATTTACTTGTTTATGTTGGTAAGCCTGAAGATATTATACCGCAGTTATGTATTGAATTGGCAATTAATGAGGTGTACTACCATAGGGAAGTGGCACCTGAAGAGATGCATGTTGAGGATGAACTAGAAAATAGAATCTTTAAACACAAGGTTAAATTCTCTGGCATTTGGGGGCACACCTTGTTTAACCTAGATGATTTACCTTTTCCTGTTAAACGTATACCCGAGTTATTTACTGATTATAGAAAAAGTATCGAGCGTGAATCAACCGTTAGGGCTTGCATTGTTGCCCCACAGAGTATAAGCCCTATAACCCCAATACCAATTACTCAATTGCCTTGCTTACAACAATTAGGTTTAACAGAAATAACAGTTGACAACAGAGCTGTATTGGATTTTAAAGGTGGTGAAGACGAAGGATTAGCAAGAATTGAGGAATATTTTTGGAGTAAAAATCTGCTAAATAATTATAAAGAAACCCGTAACGAAATGTTGGGTGCAAACTACAGCACAAAATGCTCTGCTTGGTTAGCTATGGGATGTTTAAGTCCGAGAAAAATTTATGAAGAAGTAAAACGGTATGAAAACACCCACACAAAAAACGACAGTACCTATTGGTTAATTTTTGAATTAATGTGGCGGGATTATTTTAGGTTTATTATGCTAAAGCACGGGAGCGTTATGTTTAACGTAGGAGGTATTCAAAATTTAAACGTTAAATGGAAAAATAATCTTGATTTGTTTGAATGCTGGCGTGTCGGAAAAACAGGCTTTCCGTTGATTGATGCTAACATGCAAGAGTTGCTATTAACAGGTTTTATGAGCAATAGGGGCAGACAAATTGTGGCAAGTTTTTTAACTAAAAACTTAGGTTTAAATTGGCAGTTAGGGGCACGCTGGTTCCAAAGTCAATTGATTGATTACGATGTTTACAGTAATTATGGCAATTGGAATTATGCAGCAGGAATAGGCAATGATGCCCGCGGTTTTCGTTACTTTAATAGTATTAAACAGGCTGCTCAGTATGATAGTAACGGAGATTATGTACGTTATTGGTTACCAGGTTTAGCAAAAATTAGTGGTGTAAGGGTGCATCAACCTTACGCGCTAAAATCTAGTGAATTGCTTGATATCGATTTTGAATTATCCCGCGATTATTGGCAACCTATTGTTGATTTGGAAAAATCTGTGAAGGAGAATGAACGCATCTTTAATGCAGCATTTAAAAACAAGTGATGTTATCTAATAATCACACTCCTAAAACTGACACCATAACCCGTAAAAGATCCTATAGCACCTTGAATATTTGATTTTACTATTATGGGTGTAGCAAATGGCCCACCATTATTGGCTGCTCTAGCATATGATTCCCAAAACAAATACTCTTTTCGTCCAACAGAGGTTAGGTATAAACTCAGGGTATCGCCAAAATTAAAGGGGCGGAAAAAACTGTAGGGTACAACACCATCATTTAAAAAACCATCATTAAACATTCTGAATTGTGAGGCAGATCCCCAACCTAATAAATAAGGATTAAAACCATTTTGTATTGCCAAACGGTAATTGTTTTGCTCAGGGCCATCGGTAAACTTAAATGTAACAAACATATTCGTATCGCCATTTTTTTCGTCCAATTCTTGTTTCCAAAAAACGGTGTCAATTTCTGCCACTTTCGGTATTGTGGTGTAGCCTATAACACGTTCGTTTTCCGCAGTAATTTCAAGTTTGTAAGGGATTCCTATTTGCGGACTAATGGCAGTACTGAAGTATATGCCACTAAATCCTGGCAATAAAAGATCAATACCGGGTATGGTATTAATATCAATCATTTGTATTCGTGCACTCTCGTTCCAAATGGTATCATTACCTACTATAGTGCCTGGGGTAATATAAACCAATGCGTTTCTTACCCCATTAAGGGATAAATCAGGATTAAAATAATCTATGGTTCTGCTTATGTAAACGTAATTTAAATTTGGAAACTGTTGGTTAATGCTGGCTTCAACCACCAAGTTGGCTTTGCCGGGAGGTAAATCAACCGTGATTTCTTTTTCGCATGCTGTTAACAGTATCATGCCTAAAACCAACAATATATGATATAATATATTTTTCATGCCTTAAAATTTAAAGTTCCATGCAACAGACGGAAGAATCGGGAAGAGGTAAACCATATAAGCCTTAATTCGGAGCTCTTCCAAATCGGGAACAAAATAAATAAAGTACGGATTAGCCCTGTTGTATAAATTGTAAATACTAAAGTTCCATGATGACTCAAATTTATCTGTTTGTTTCTGTAAATAAGTAAATGAAATATCCATGCGGTGGTATGCTGGTAGTCTGAAATCATTAATTTTATCATACACATCTATAAAGGTATATTTTGGCTCGTTATCAATTAAATCATATCCTGGACTGTAGGCAAAACGAGATGTTGGAAGTGTTGTTGCATTGCCTGTTCCATACACAAAAACCAATGTGCCATTCCATTTTTTATTAAATTGATATGATGCAACAAGGCTAATATCATGTGTGCGATCGTATCTAAAAAAGTAAGGGTTACCTTGGTTTATTTCATCAAATTGTCTTGTGCTTTTACTCCATGTGTAACCAATCCAGCCAGTTAGTTTACCAAATTTTTTCTTAGCAAAAAGTTCAATACCATATGATAGTCCTTCGCCAAAAATCATTTCGTTCTCTAGGTTTTGATTGAAGAATAAATTGGCTCCTGGCTTAAATTCAATTTGGTTGTACATTGGTTTATAATAAGCCTCAATTGATGTTTCGTAAAGATTTTCGTTAAAGTTTTTAAATAAACCCAATGCATATTGATAAGCTAATTGTGGTTTAACCAATTTAGATGATGGTACCCATAAATCGGCTGGAAACTGCGCTCCACTTGTAGTTGCTAAATGTAAAAATTGGAATGTTCTGGTGAAGGATGCTTTTAATGAAGTATTTGAATTTATTAAATAAGTACCTGCTAATCGCGGTTCAAGTCCTGGATATGTAACTATTACATCGCTTTTATTGTATGTTTTACCTTGGCCTATTTCTATTCCTTCCGAATCGAAAATACGCTCTGTGTACGGACCTACTTGTGTAAAAAAAACTGCCCTTATTCCTGCATTAAATGTAAATCTATTGCCCAATTTAAATTCATCCATGGCATAAAGCGCCCATTCATGTGCATATTGTTTATTTATACTTTCGTTTATAGTTATAGTGCCTACCTGACCGGTGGCAATGCCTGGTTTAAAGGTGTGGTAAATATATTGCCCGCCAAATTTTATGCTGTGTTTTTTGTTTGGTGTAAAGTAAAAGTCTTGCTTAATGTTTAAATCCTCTACACCTGAAGAAAGTTGAAATCCGTTTTCACCAAACTCAAACTTATTATTTAAATCGTATCGGTTATAAATAAAAATGGTATTGGAGTAAAGGTTTTTATTAAAGCTATGAAACCATTTTAAACTAGCTGCTGCATTACCCCAGCCAATTTGGAATTTTACCAATTGATTTGTAGGGCTTTTAAAATTAAAAATATCTCTGCCAAAATATCCAGAGAATGAGAGTTTGTTTTTCTCGTTTAAGTTAATGTGCGCTTTGGCATTAAAGTCGTAAAAATAATATCCATTTGATTTTTGTTCTTCAGTTAAAAAAGGTTTAACCATGGCATCAATATAAGTTCTTCTGGCGGCTACCATAAATGCACTTTTACCTTTTTTAATTGGTCCTTCGGCCATTATTCTAGATGATATTAAACCAATCCCGCCATTTAATTTGTACCGTTGTTCGTCTCCCTCGCGTAAATTAACATGGAGTATTGATGATAGTCGCCCGCCATAGTTTGCTGGCATTCCGCCTTTAATAACTTCTACATTTCTTACTGCATCTGTGTTAAAAACTGAAAGGAAACCCAATAAATGCGATGCATTATAAATTACAGCATCATCCATTAAAATTAAATTCTGATCAGGTCCACCACCCCTTACATAAAAACCTGTTCCACCTTCACCGCCACTTTTTATACCAGGTAATAAAGTAATTGCTTTTAAAACGTCAGGCTCTCCAAAAATTACAGGTAAAGTTTTTACTTGTTCGCCACTCAATTCAACCTTGCTCATTTCCGTGCTGGTTACATTTTTGTTGTTTCTTTGTCCGGTAATTACAGCCTCTTTGGTTGATATGGCATTAGAGCCTAATGAAAAATTTACTTTAATATTTTTGCCAGTTAATGTGATGGTTATTTGTTGGGTTACATAACCCAAGTAAGAAATTTGCAATGTTTGCAAGCCTTGGTTCAGCTCTAATTTATAGAACCCTCGTGTATCAGTAGCTGCTCCTTTTTTACCATCTATGGTTTTTACAATCGCACCTGCCAAGCCTTCCCTTAAGGCAGAATCTTTAACAAAGCCACTTACGGTTTGCGCATTTGAATTAATGGCCTGTATTATTAAAAATAGGCTTAAAAGTACTCGTAACAATAGTCTCACCTTTAGATAAACAATGAAATTTTAAAATGGTTTAACGTAAAATCATCCTAAACAGATACTTATACTTTTAAAGTATCTATTTTGATGCTTGATGTAAGATTGCAATATATTACAGTAATATTGATAATTATCATTCAAACTGTCAATGCTAATGCGCATATTTGTTTCAAACTATTACTTTTAAAGCAATGATTAGATTTGATTTTATAGAGGCCAATCAAGAAAAGTTTAGGAATGATTTTTTAAATGCGAAGCCATTTCCGCATTTAGCGGTTGACGGTGTTTGTGACGAAGTTAAATTGGCAGAATTATACAACTTGATACCTGATATAGAAACACCTAGTGCGGATTATGTTTTTGGTAAAAATAAATTCGAGAAATCGAAGTATAGGGAATTGGGTGGTTTGTTTGAAGAGTTGTACCAAGATTTTATCTCAGAACGTTTTCAGAATTGGTTGAAGTATGTGAGCAATGAAGATGTATTTGTTGATGATGCTTTTTATGGTGGTGGAATTCATCAAGGAAAAACAGGCAGCTTTTTAGATATGCATGCTGATTTTAATTACCACCCATTAAACGATAAGTGGTTCAGGAATTTAAACTTGTTGTTGTACATCAATAAAGATTGGAAAAAAGAGCATGGTGGAGAGTTGAAACTTGAGCATGCTGATACGGGTATTAAAACAGAAGTTGATGTGCCTTTTAACCGATTAGCTATTATGCTTTGCCGTGGCTATACCCTGCATGGTTATGATGCTATTCGTTTTCCTGAAGGTAAATACCGCACCAGTATAGCTGCCTATGCTTATACTTTACATGATAAACCTTTGGAAGATTCGCGCACCACAGTTTGGCATGTAGAAAAAAGCAACCCTATAAAATATATATTATCTAAAATTTGGGTTCCTGCGGTTAAACTAAAAAGCATATTCAGTAAAAGTAAAACAGCCGATCATTAAAATGGATAAGTATGCAGTTGTTGTTGCCGGAGGTAATGGCTTGCGCATGGAAACCGATATACCTAAACAATTTTTATTGCTTAAAGGTAAGCCGGTGTTAATGCACACACTCCAGAAATTTTCTAACTGCAAACAGATTATTTTGGTTTTACCCGATACGCAAATTAGCTATTGGGGTGAGTTGTGTAAACAGTACAATTTTTTGTTAGCGCACACCGTAGTAAAGGGTGGAAGTGAACGTTTTTTTTCTGTCTTAAATGGTTTAAGTGCTTTACCTAATGAAGGTTTGGTTGCAATTCATGATGGTGTTAGGCCATGTATATCTGAGCAAATAATTACCAATAGTTTTGATGAAGCTTTAAAGTATGGTAACGCTATTGTAGCTGTTCCATTAAAAGATAGCATTCGGATGGTTGATGAAGAAAAATCTATTGCTGTAGATAGAAGTAAATACTATTTAATTCAAACCCCGCAAACTTTTAACCTAGCCTTACTCAAAAAAGTATATGGGCAAACAGTTTATCAAGAAATATTTACAGATGATGCTTCTGCTTTTGAATCGGCAGGAAATAACATTCACCTTGTAAAAGGTGAATACACCAATATTAAAATAACAACGCCAGATGATTTACCTCTGGCGGAATTATTTCTTTAAATTATTTTTTGGTGAGCAAGTCTATGATTCCTTGTTTACCCCATTCTTCCATTTCATTCTCACTCCATAATTCAGGGTAAAAAATACGTTTTTGGAAACGAGGAGGAAGATATTTTTGCCAATTGGTTCCACCTGTTGCAGCAATATCCTCCGGGTTTTTGTGTAAATACCTTACTGCAGATTTATAATGTTGTAATGGCCAGTTTACATTTACATTTACATCAAACTGCCTTAATTGCTTCCTTAATTCTGCATTATTTCTTGCATCTTCAGGCATTTGTTTGTATGTGGTCCAAAGGTTTTTTGTTGCGTATTTTTGGGCCAACTCAATTAATGTATTGCTGTATTTTTCTTCAAATTGGGTAAGTGTTAATGTTTTTTTACCTGTTGCCAATTCTGTTGCACCTGCTTTCCAATAGATGTGTTCAAATTGTTCATGTATAGTTGCGTTGAAAGTGATTTTATTTTGATAATCTTTATCAACTAAATAAATCAAATCAGTTGCGCAAATCTCTATCATACGATACTGTGCACTTTGAAAGCCACTTGCAGGTAATAAGCTCATTCTGTATTGCAAGAATTGTTTATGGTCCATTCCATCAACCATAATTTCAAACGATTGGGTTAGGTTTCGGAAATAGGAGTTGATACGTTTAACACGTGATGCAAAAAAATCAGGGTCTATGTTTTCTGATTGATCCGCAATTTGCTCCATTTCGTGCAACGTAAGTCTGAAATACAACTCAGTAATTTGATGATAAATGATGAAAATTACTTCATCTTTAATTGGGGTTCTCGGTTTTTGTAATGTAAGTAAGGTATCAACCTCAACATAATCCCAATAGTTAAGGTAATTTGCATGCAACAAGCCTTCTAAGTAGGCTTTAATATCTTGCCCTGATTTGGTATATTTTTGTCTGAGCTGATTTAATAAACTCAAGGTTTCTTCATCAATTTCCATCTGTTTATAATGAGTTAAAAGGGTGAAACAAAATCTTTGAAAAACGGTAAAATTTGGTCTTTCTCAGAAACTATAGGTGATTCAGTTTGCCAATTTATATTTAGTGCTGAATCATTCCATAAAATACCGCCTTCGCTTTCTTTGTTGTATATGTTGGTGCACTTATACTCAAAAATTGTATTATCTCTTAACGTAGCAAATCCATGTGCAAATCCCGGAGGAATCCAAAACTGAATCATATTCTCCTCATTTAATTCAATTTCATAATGTTGGCCATATGTAGCAGCATTTTTTCTAATATCCACCACCACATCTAACACGGCCCCCTTTATTACACGAACTAATTTTCCTTGTTCAAAAGGTGTGGACTGAAAATGTAAACCCCTAACAGCACCAAATTGCGACAAGGATTGATTGTCTTGCACAAACTCATGAGTAATGCCTATATCGAAGTATCGCTGCTTATTATATGGTTCGAAAAAATAGCCCCGCGAATCGTAAAATACTTTTGGTTTAATTACCAATAAACCTGCCAATGGCGTTGTTGTTATTTCCAATGATGTGATAATTAAGATTAACTTCGCAAAAGTATAAAATTATACCACATACACACATTGATAATGAGGTATCGTTTTTAATAAATTCTGTTATTTTTGCACACATGGAAGAACAACGTAAGAGTTCGGGTAAGATATACTATATTATAATCATAGTTATATTATTGGCTTTAAATGGCTTATTTATTTATAATTACTTTACCACAGATAAAAAACTGGTTCAAACCGAGGAAGCTTTGTTTGCAACAGACTCTGTTAAAGCAGAATTAGAGAAAATATTGGGGGAGACCGAATCAAACCTCGATTTATATAAGGGTAAAAATAGTGAGTTGGATGCTTTTTTGAAAGAGAAAAACGATTCGTTGCAAGAATATGCAGAGCGAATTGAGAGTTTGTTGCGTTCAGGCCGTTTAAATAGGGTTCAGTTAGAAAAAGCAATGGAAGAGATTGATCAATTGCGCTATTACAAACGTAAATACCTGAATCAAATTGATTCTTTATCTACCCAAATTAATCAATTAAGTAGCGAGAACAAGAATTTACGGGGTAAAGTTGATAAAGAAAAACGCCAAAACGAAAACCTTACCATGGAAAATGTGCGACTGAACAATAAGGTAGCCATAGGTGCAAAACTTAATGCTAAATCTATTTTTATTACAGGCGTTAAAAACAGAAGCAACGGTAAGGAGCGTGAAACCAATCGTGCAACACAATTAGAAAAACTAAAAATTACGTATACACTAGACGAAAACTACGTAAACGATCCTGGTGAAAAAACGGTGTTTATTAAGGTGGTTGGGCCGGATGGAGCTACCCTTTACAATGAAGCTGCCGGTTCGGGAACATTTAACTTCCAAGGACAAGAGTCGTTATACTCTGCCAAACAGCAAATTTCTTTTAATCAAAAATCCCAAGAGGCAACTACCTATTGGACCAAAGGGTCCACATTTGGTAAGGGTGTTTACAAAGTGGAGTTGTTTATTGATGGATTCCAAATTGGTTCGGCTTCATTCGAATTAAAATAAAATAGTAATTAATTGAACTAAATAAACAAAAACGCTCTGTTTGGCAGGGCGTTTTTTTTGAACTTTATTTATATACCTTCTTTAAAAATAAACGTTTTGAATAAAAAACTATCGTTAACAGATTGCATCATGCTGATCATGGGGAGCATGATTGGTTCGGGAATATTTATAGTTCCTGCTGCCATGAGTGCTGAACTCCAATCGCCAACCATGCTTATTCTGGCTTGGTTAGTAACTGCAGTGCTCACATTACTTGCTGCACTTAGCTATGGCGAGTTGGCCGCTTTGATGCCTAAAGCTGGTGGACAATACATTTATCTTAAAGAGTCGTACAATAAATTAATTGGTTTTTTATATGGTTGGACATTATTTACTGTGATTCAAACTGGAACCATTGCGGCAGTTGCTGTTGCCTTTGCTATTTATAGCGGTGTGTTTTTCCCTATTATTAGCGATCATAATATTTTGTTTGAATTTGCTGGCATTACCGTTTCAACAAAACAAATATTGGCAATTGTTATTGTTTGGTTGCTTACTTACTCCAACTTTAAAGGGTTACGTGCTGGTACGCTTATTCAAAATGTGTTTACTATTACTAAAATTGGTGCATTACTTTTTATGATAGGTGCGGGCTTATATTTTATTGCAACCCAGCCAGCAGTAAACATTAATTGGCAATTACCCGCGCAAATAAGCACGTATAATTATTGGGGTATTTTTTGTGGCGCTTTAGTGGGGAGTATTTTTAGTAGTGATGCATGGAATAATGTAACTTTTACTGGTGGCGAAATTGATAACCCTAAACGGAATTTACCTCTTTCATTAGCAATTGGTTCACTAGGCGTTTTGTTACTTTATATTTTTATTAATTACATTTATTTATATAGCATACCCTTTAATGATATTGCTACAGCGAAGGATGGAAGGGTTGGAACACTTCTGCTCAATAATATTTTTGGAGACATTGGTTTAGCGATCATGGCTGCTTTAATTATGATCAGTACCTTTGGGTGTATTAATGGATTAACCTTAAGTGGTGCGCGTGTATATTATGCCATGGCCAATGATGGATTATTTTTCAAAAAAGCATCATCATTAAACAAGCACCACGTGCCTCAATTTGCTTTGGTTATTCAAGCTGTTTGGACAAGCCTCTTAACGCTTAGCGGTAGTTACGGAAACTTACTTGATTATGTGGTAATAGCAGTTTTAATTTTTTATGTATTAACGGTTGTAGGTGTTTTTATTTTACGCAAAAAACAACCCGAAATAGTGCGCACTTATAAAGTTTGGGGATACCCATTGGTACCCGCTTTGTATGTTTTAATGGCGCTATTCATTTGTGTAAACTTATTAGCCTTTAAACCAGAATACACCATACCCGGAATTGGTATAGTAATACTTGGAATACCAGTTTATTACCTAATAAATTTAAAGAAAAAACAACATTAAAACTTAACGGCTATACCAAACATAATATGGCGTTGGGCCATATATCTAGCAGGGTTGGTTGGCGCAGGTCCTGTTACACCTAAGCGCGGATCGCGGTAGCGCGGGTCAACCCAACTATCTGGCACATTTTGCCCGTAGTTGTATGCTGTTCCGGTAACCGGGTTAATGATTGTTGCGTTTTTGTTATCAAATAAATTTGTTATTTGAACGCTAAAATTAACTTGAGATTTACCTTTTATTTTCCACCATCTAGTAAATGTAATATCAGTCCAGAACCAATATTCGCCAACCTTACTCCACCGTGCATCAGGATTTGGATCCTGAACATATATTGGCCTCCCAATATTTACATCTGTTCTATCGAAAATAAATGGCGTATAACGGACGCCACTTCTTAAGTTGGTTTCCAAATAAATACTCATTTTGTTTAACCACTTTTTGTTAAACAAACCATTCTTAGTATCAATTTTAAAAATGTGATTTGTTTTTAAGTTGTGGGGCACATCCCAAGGCAAATAAAATTCGCGGGTATCTTCGCTTGCGCCAGAAGCCAATAACTCTTTTAACTTGTCATTGGCACTTGCACTTTGTCCAGTTGTTACTTGGTAAGTGTAAGATAACTGTCCATTGTACCAATTGCCAATTCGTTTTATGTATCCAAACTCCACACCTCGGCTACGCGCATAATCACTATTTATTCTGATGGTCCGAGCAACTTCACGGCCAGTTCCATCGGCAATAAACACGTTTGCTGTGGTAATAAAATCGTATTTGTCTTTCCAAAATGCAGAAAATGTAAATGCATCGTTACTGGTAATTTGTGTTTTTAAACCAATTTCGTAGCTAATATCTACCTCAGGGTTTAAGTCAGGATTACCCACATTAGCTATGGTTGATCGGTCTTGGTAAAAAGGATCTAACCCTGGATAAATAAATGACGGGTGAGGTAAGATGGTATTGTGTCCGTAGTTAAAATACAACATTTGGTTTTCGCGAATGGGAAAGGATGCTGATATTTTAGGTAAGAAACGAAACTTATATCTCAAACCACCAATTTTTACGCTGTTGTCTAAATATGATTGACGAATTTCTTCTCTGATTGGAGAGCGAGGATTAGCCACGGCATCATCAACAAACTTGCCTGGCGCCCAGTATTCAAAACGACCACCAACGCTTGCCACTAAACCCTTATATTTAATTTGGTCGGTAACAAAAATACCTCCGCGTTGTGGACTTACCTTCCAAACATCACTTTGTTGCCCTAAACGGAATGTTTGAGATTCGCCTCCGCCTGCAAGTGGTAGAGGAGCCCCTACCCATGGGCGTATAATATCAATCCATTGCATTTCTTGCATCTTAGCTTCAAAGCCAAATGTTAATTTGTTCATAGAGTTTAATGAAACCAAATTACCTTGGGCTTTAACGGCATACTCTTCAAAATAATGCGAATGCCATAAAGTTGCGATACCGCCATTATTATAAAATCCCGATGAAAGATTGACGAAAGAAACGGAATCGCCAGGATTAAAATAAGTAGATGGATACTGGTTGATGGATGCAGGGTCTAACACTTGATCAACAGATGTTGGTCTCCATGGGCGACCATTCGCATCAGCTTGTAATTTTACAAAAAAACGTGAAGCTAAAACGGTGTATGAAAAACGTTTGCTCAATGATTGTTTCCAATCTATTGAAACCATATTTGCATCATGCGTGTATGTATTGGCATTATCCATTTGTTGGCTAAAGTTGTATTGATAGCCTGGCTGAAATGGTAAATCATTACCAAAAATACGCAACATGTTTACGTCTTGATTAATGGTTAATGAGCGTAAGCCAGAAATCATTAAACTTTTACCAGATTTGAAGTTGTAATTTAATTTACCAAAAACACTCCATTTGTTGTCTTGGTATGGGCTCCACAAGCGGCTATCACCCCAACCTTGTTCAGGATATAGGTTTGATATAACTTGGTTTGCAGGCGTTTTATAATATTCATCGCTAAAAGCCCCACGTAATGCAACGGAAAATTTTAACCTATTCTCGAACGTTTTACGCATAAGTGGCCCGCTAAAGTTCATTTCGGTAATGGATGTATTCCAATTGGCACGACTACTTTTATTAAATCCGAAATGATCGCGTTTATGGTTCAATCCGAACTCAAACTTGTCACCCCCATTACGGGTTTTTGTATTTACCACACCTGCTGTAGCATCTCCCACATCAGCACCAATTCCACCAGTAGTTACTTCAATATCGCCTACTGCATTACTTCCTAAATCTAAACCAAAACCTGTACCCGCCAGTGGATCGGTTACTTTCACTCCATCAACATACATACCTGTTTCGTATGTTCGACCACCACGTATACTTACACCTGCAGGAGAGTTTACAACTCCTGGCTGTGTGTTAATAATACTTTGAATTTGTCTTGCGGGAGCAAGTTCTATGGCTTCTTGGCTAATGGTATTTACTGATTGCGCCTTATCTACATCTATAAGGGGCCGCTTTCCTATAATAATAACATCATCGCCTGTGCTCACTGCTGCTGGTTGAAGTTGAATGGATAGTTCCCTTACCTCACCTGCTTTGACTTTAATTTCTGTTAAAACTACCTTGCTGTAACCTAAGTATGAAATTTCTAGGTTATATTCTCCTTGTTTTACATTTTTAATTGTAAATCGTCCATTAATATCTGTTGCAGCTCCAAACGATGTACCTTTAATAAGTACACTAACTCCAATAAGTTCGGAATTATCTTTTTTGTCTTTTATTACCCCTGTTATAGTAGCAGTTGTTTGTTGCGCTTTAATGTGCAACGATAAAATGCTAAGAAGATAAACAATGAAAAGGTGACGCATGCCTTATATGCTAAATATTAGGCGTGCAAATTACTAGAATATTTTGGGTAAAAAAACAGCCATTATTATGCTATTGTTAATGATGCTGTTGTTACAAAAAAATAGCGAACCTATGTTCGCCTTTTTTTAGTTTACTTTTTCAATCCAATTAAAGTCATCAGGTATTAATCCTGTTTGAATTTCGCCAAGCGTTTTATATAAATAATTACTCACTTCTCTCTCTTCCGGGTTAGGTAATGTATACTCTACTCCTTTATAATTAATTGCTGCAATTTTAGCTACAATGGCCGCTGTGCCTGTACCAAATGCATCTTTTAACTCACCTTTCTCAGAAGCATCTACTATTTCATCCACACTAATTTTGCGCTCTTCAACGGTGTATCCTTTAGATTGCAAAAGTTTAATACAGCTATTGCGGGTTACACCAGCTAATATGGTTCCGTCAAGTACAGGCGTGATAACCTTGTCACCTATAACAAAAAACACATTCATGGTTCCACTTTCTTCAATATACTTGTGCTCACGCCCATCAGTCCAAATAATTTGGTCAAATCCCTTTTTATTTGCTTCATGGGTAGGTAGCATACTTATACCATAGTTTCCCGCGGCTTTGGTAGCACCAACTCCACCATCAAATGCACGTACATACTTTTCCTCAACCACAACGCGTATGGGTTTCGGGTAGTATGCATTTACTGGGCAAGTAAAAATTACAAACTTAAAATGTTTAGCTGGTCGAACACCTACAAACTCATCCGTTGCAAACATATATGGTCTGATGTATAATGAACTACCAGATTTTGTTGGGATCCAATTCTTGTCAATAGAAATTAACTGTTTTAAGCCTTCCATAAAAATTTCTTCTGGTAATTCGGCCATTGCCATTCGATTAGCACTTTGGTTTAAGCGCTTTATATTATCTTTTGGTCTAAATAACTGAGCTTCACCATTGGTATTTTTGTAGGCTTTCATTCCCTCAAAAATTGCTTGCCCGTAATGTAATGCAAATGTAGATGGAGAAAGACTTAGTGGGCCGAAAGGTAAAATTTCTGGGTTAATCCATTTCCCTTCTTCATAATCAACTACAAACATGTGGTCGCTGAATACTGTACCAAACTGAATGTCATTAAAATCGCAGGTATTAATTCGGCTATGTGTAGTTTTGGTTATTTTTATTGAAATTGCCATTGTTTTTATTTTAAATATGACCAACGAAATTGAAAATATTATCGACTTATTTGATGAGTTGTATGTGTTTGAAACAAAGGATGAGCTTGCGGCAAAAGAAAAATCTGATGTTGTTGCCATGCCAATGGAGACTGTTTCCATTGAGCAAGTTGATGAGAAGAAATCAACTGTTCATGAAATTGAACCTTCTCTTAATATCCAACTGCCAACAATACAAAACGATTCTTTTGATGAAACCCAACCGGAATTACCATCACCTCAAAAAGAGCCTTTAGGTCAAATATCGTTAAATTATTCGGGTGCAAACAAAAGGCTTATTGCTATTATATACAATGATATAATTAATGATAGCCGAGAAAATGTTGGAATGCTGAGTGATTTAATAACTAAAGGGCTCAAATTCAGCATGGATGATGTTGCTGTTGTGCGATTGTCAAAAAATCAAAATTATTCAATTGAGCAAATTTTGGAGCAATTGAAGCCAAAACGAGCCATAATTTTTGGCGCTCCCGAGGAATTTCAACACCAATTGGTCCATCAAATAATTGAAATAAATTCGAACCAAGTTTTAGTTTCTGATTTTGTGCACTTGTATCTTAATAATAATGAATACAAAGGGCAATTATGGACTTCGATTAAAATACTTTTTGCATTATAGATATGAGATTAGTTTTTGCAACACTCAACAAAAATAAAGCTGCCGAAATTCAGAAAATGGTCAAGGAACCATACGAGGTAATTACCTTAACTGATTTAAATATATTTGATGAGATTCCAGAAACGGGAGCAAATTTACAGGCGAATGCACTAATAAAGGCGCGTTATGTGCACCAAATGTTGGGCTACAATTGTTTTGCTGATGATACCGGACTTGAAGTGGATGCCTTAAATGGTGAACCGGGAGTGCACAGTGCCAGATATGCCGGTACTGCAAAAAACGATAATGCAAATATGGATTTGCTTTTACAAAAGCTAGCCAATCAGTCAAATCGAAGTGCACGATTTGTTACTTGTATTTGTTTGTTTTGGATGGATGAAATGTTTGTATTTGAAGGGGAGTTGAAAGGTAAAATTATTGATTTTAAAATGGGAACCAACGGTTTTGGATACGACCCAATATTTATGCCAGATGGCTATGATATTACGCTAGCACAAATGGATATGTTTACCAAAAATCAGATTAGTCATAGGGGGAAAGCGTTTAAAAAAATGGCCGAATTCTTAATTGAAAATCAGCTGTAAATTTAATTTACGCGTTCTTTAGATTTTGAAGGATTAACGAATTCTTCTGGTATTAGTGGGCCATTTTCAACTTCCAAATCTTGAAGTTTGTGGTTAAACATGTAAATAGGTATTTGTGCTAAAATGAGCGCCAATGACCCTACAATAAGTAAAATTACCGTAGTTGTACTTTCTTGAATTAAAAAGGCGATCAATACAAATACTATGTTAGCCGAATACATAATCATCGATACTTCTTTATGGCTTAATCCTATTTTTATTAAGGAATGATGTATGTGATTTTTATCCGCTATAAATGGAGATTGTTTCTTTAGCACACGCAATACAAAAACCCTCAATGTATCAAATAATGGCACAATTAATATAGCCACGGCAATTCCTGGTGCCGATTTTATTTTATATACATTAACTGCTTCTGGTGCATTAAACTGAATAAATTTAATGGCGAATATGGATAGTAAGAAACCGATGCACAAAGATCCAGCATCACCCATAAAAATCTTTGCAGGGTTAAAATTAAAAATTAGAAATCCTAATAATGATCCTGCCAAACCAAAAGCCAGAATACTCCAACCTATTTGATCTATATAATTAAACCACAGGCCAAATGTTACTGATGTTATAAACCCGATACCTCCAGCAAGGCCATCAACCCCATCTATTAAATTAAAAGAGTTGGTAACAACTATGATTGTAAACACAGTTAGCGCATAACTAGCCCAAAGCGGAATAGATTCGATACCAAATAACCCATGAAAATTATTGATGAGAATACCTTCTCCTGCTACCGTTATTACAGTAGCAATTACTTGAGCTGCAAGTTTCTTGTAGGGAGACAAAACTACAATATCGTCTTTTAAGCCTGAGAAAAATAGTATGATAACTGCTGCTTGTAAATATTGTAATCGGGTATCCATTCCCTGAGAAATTCCCCACAAGCTAACGGCTATAGAGAATCCAGCAATAATGGCCAACCCCCCAAGTCGCGGTATCTTATTGGTGTGCAATTTCCTGAAATCAGGTTTGTCATACAACCCCTTAAGCTTGGCTACTGTAATGATGGATGGAATACCAAATATTACTACAAGCAGGGATGTTAGGAATGCTAATATTATATTTTGCATGAACTATTTTAACGAATAAATTTAATGGTTATTATACCGCTGCAAAGTAAGGTAAAAATTATCAAATTGTTAAATCAAGGTCAATTTAACTGATTTTATTCTTCAAATTAAGGAGCCAAACGATTGTATTTCCAGCTATTTCCGTTTCTCACAAACTCAAATCTGTCGTGTAAACGGCTGCTACGGCCTTGCCAAAACTCAATCAAGGTTGGTTCTACTCTAAAACCACCCCAATGTTCGGGTCTTTCAGGTGCTTTCTCATGTAATTTGTTTTCTACTGCAGTATAAATATGTTCTAAAATATGTCGGCCCTCAATTACAGTACTTTGTGGCGAAGCTATAGCACCAATTTGGCTACTTAACGGCCGCGAATAAAAGTAATCGTCACTTTCCTGTTTTGATAATTTACTCACTTTTCCTTCAATTCTAACCTGACGTTGCAATTCAAGCCAGCAAAAAACCAATGCCACGCTTGGGTTTTGAGTAAGTTGTTGCCCTTTATGGCTATTATAATTGGTAAAGAAGCTAAACCCCGACTCATTAAACCCTTTTAATAAAACCACGCGTGCACTTGGCGTATTGTCTTGCTTTACAGTGGCTAGGGTCATTGCATTGGGTTCGTTTACATCGGCTTCTAAGGCCTCTTTAAACCAAACAGAAAACTGTTTTATAGGATCAGCCAAAACATGTGTTTCGTCAAACTCCTTTAAACTGTAGTCAACTCTTAATGCAGCAATCTTTTTATTGGTTAGTTCGTTCATTACCAACTAAATTAACGTGATGTTCAAAAAATATAAATAACTAAACAGATATATTTCGGATAATTACCATGCGAAAGTAACATTTGATGTCACTCTTTGTTATGATTTTGTGTATATATTTTAAAAGTAAACGTTTTGAAGATAAAGCAAGTAAAAAAAGTGTTTCAAAATCCTACCCGCGGTAGTTTGTTGGTTAGTGAGCCCTTTTTAGAGGACATAAACTTCAGACGGTCAGTGGTGATCATTGCTGAACATACTGATTTTGGTGCTGTGGGATTTATATTAAATAAGCCGCTGGATATGCTAACGGGTGAAATTGCGCCTGACTTATTGCAGTATGAGTTTCCTGTATTTCATGGTGGTCCGCTTGAGCCTAATTCGTTGCATTTTATTCATAAATATGGCGATGATATACCTGGTAGTATGGAAATATTGCCTAATATATATTGGGGTGGTGATATTAGTTACGTGAGTAATCTAATAGAAACTGGTAAAGCGGGGGTTAATGATTTTAGATTTTTTTTAGGATATAGTGGTTGGGAGCCGGATCAAATAAAAGAGGAAGTAGAAGAGAAGTCCTGGTGGGTTGCGGTGGCAGATGAGTTGATCATTTTTGATGATGATATGGAAAACATGTGGGGCAATGTGGTTAAGCTTTTGGGTGAAGATTTTGCCCCTATGGCAAATTCTCCGGAGGATTTAAGTTGGAATTAGTATTGTTTTCACATAAAAAAAGCGCTTAAAGCGCTTTTTTTATGTGACATAGTTTGTTAGCGAGTAATGGTTATTATTTTATTACCTACCTTAATTGTAAAAGTATTGTCGCAAGTTCCTGATCCGTAATTTATAATGCGTACTTGCTTACCTTGAGGTGTTAATTCAATTTCGCCCGCAGTCAAGCGATATTGGCAACTCAAATCAAAACGTAGTGCTTGGGTAATATTAGCCGTGTAGCTTAATCCGTTAGCATTTACTCCGTTAGCTGATCCTGTAATTAAATATATATCATCAGTTGGTGTAAGCGTATTTTCTCCAGCAATCCATTCTCTGGTGCGCGTTGAGTTCCATGTTCTGCTTTTGCCATCAATAGTTTTTATTTTACTACCCGAAACACTTATGCTATAAGTTATGTTTCCGCTGGCATTGCGCCCTTGGTTTGTAATTGTTTTATTTCCTTCAATTTGGTTTCCATTTTGAAAGAAATTATCTGTAGTTATGGTTATTACAGTTCCTACATCACGGTATCTGCCTGTCCAGGTAACAATTAATTTACCCGAACGTTGTTTACCATCATTACAAATAGTTCCCGTTCCATAGTCTATGGTCATTAACCTTGGGTTTGATGTGCTATCAATAATAACAGTTGGCCCTGTTTTGCCTAGTTTATTGTTTGCAGCTGCTTCATCTACCTGCTTAAGCTCATCATTAATTTGATTGTCGGCCAAATAGTTGTCTGTTGAACTTTGTGTTTCCAAATCAATACCATCTGTATTGTCTTTATTACACGATGCAAAACTTAGCGCTAAACTTGTTAGGGCAATGGCTGCTAAAAAGGGTAGTTTTTTCATATTGTATTTATTTAAGTGCTTCTATGATGTATTAAGTTCTTAAAAGTTTAATCAATGATAAAACTTATTTAGGTTATTTACAATAATTTGGCAAGCCTGCTTTATTTGTTCTTGGGTAATAATAAGTGGTGGTGATAGCCGCATGCGGTTGGTGGCAAATAAAAACCAATCGGTAATCAACCCATCAGCAATACAACCATCAATTACCTGTTTATTAAATTCAAAACTACTTAATTCTAATGATAGCATTAGTCCTTTGCCCTGTATACTTTTAATTGCGGGATGGATCAACAACGAACGAAAAAGTTGTTCTTTTCCTGCTACTTCACTTATCCATGTGTTTGAGGTTAACTCCTCAATGCCTGCAAGCGCCCCTGCGCTTATTACCGGATGTCCGCCAAAAGTAGTGATGTGTCCCAATATTGGATTTTCGGCTAACGTCATCATCATGTTATGCGAAGCCACAAAAGCGCCCATTGGCATGCCTGCTCCTAATGCTTTTCCAAGCAATAAAATATCTGGTACTACACCGCTGTGTTCAAACGCAAACATTTTTCCGGTACGACCCATGCCCGTTTGTATCTCATCAAAAATAAGCAATACGCAATGTGCATTGCATTTATCTCGCAGTGCGTTTAAAAAAGTTTCGTCAGTTGGCAAATAACCTGCTTCGCCACGTACTACCTCAATGATAACACAAGCTGTTTTATGGGTAATGTTTTCTAGTTCATCTACATCTCCGTTGGTTAAAAAACGTACATCAGGCAACAATGGGCGAAATGCATTTTTGTATTCCTCTTCACTATTTAAACTTAATGCCGCATGTGTACTGCCATGGTAGGCGTGTTTAAAAGCAATAATCTCGCTGCGTTTGGTAACGCGTTTCGCTAGTTTTAAAGCGCCATCAGTAGCTTCGGCACCAGAGTTTACAAAGTATACACTGTTTAACGAATCGGGTAGGAGCGAAGTTAATTTTTGTGCCAACTGCACTTGTGGTGCTTGCACATATTCGCCATATACCATCAGGTGCATGTATTTATCTATCTGGTTTTTTAAGGCTTGATTTACATTTGCGTTGCCATGTCCCAAACTACTTACACTAATGCCCGATATTAAATCAATATATGGTTTGTTGTTTTTATCGTATAAGTAAATCCCCTCGGCTCTTTCAAATTCAAGCAATAATGGAAAACGTGTGGTTTGAGCCTGGTGTTGTAAAAATAATTGGCGGTTGCTGATGTGCATGATACAAATATGCGATTTAATTATAATTTTAATTAATTTCGTAATTGTGCAAACACCAAATAAACAATTATTAACCACCGATGAAGAA
>CANLLM010000023.1 GCA_947491825.1 Bacteroidota bacterium | reverse complement strand
TGCTATCATAAATAACATTTCCATTACCGAACTCACTTATAAAAGTAGTGAATTTGGGAATAACAGCCTGCGGAAACTCTTGGTGATAAATACCCATAGCAACACTAAAATCATGCTCCAAATCAGTAACATCTTTAAAATTACTGTCTACAATTTGATGCAGCTCTTGCAAACGATTAATACCCAAAAGCATGCGCATTGGCCTGATAAACAGACTATCCCCGGGTGTAAAAGGCATACGCATAATATCATTTGCATAAGAAGAATAAAACACCCCATACTTTTCTGAAATGGCATTTAATGCCTCAGGCAGATTAGCTGTATCAGCCTCAAAAAGCGCTTTGTCAAAACGCTGTATTTTAACAGTATAAATAGGTGCATCAATAACCGCTCTAGGATGACTAAACTCAGATTTATTACAGCCACCACATGATGAAATTACGAAGGCGATACATATTAGCGCCCATATAGTTATATTGCCAAAGTTTTTATTAAACATCTTGCAATTATAATGAAGAAGTTGATTACTACCTGCTGTATTATTGGGGCATTTGCATCAGCATCCCAAGCACAGATAAAATTAGGCTTAAAATTAGCGCCACAAATAACTTGGGTAGCGCCAGAAAGTAAAGGTATCTCTTCCAGTGGAAGTAAGATAAATGCATCATATGGACTGATGTTTGATTATTATTTTACTGAAAATTATGCTTTCGCAACAGAAATATCTGTAGCCAATTATGCTGGTGATTTAATTGTAAAAGATTCGAAAATTACAAGAGGAATAATAGATTCAACTTACCAAGATGTGAGTTATAATTACAGAACACAGTATGTTAGTGTCCCTATTATGTTGCGTATGCGGACCAACGAAATTGGCTACTTCCGCTACTATGCAGATTTTGGTTTGGATTTAGCCCTGTTGGTAAGGGCAAAGGCAGATATAAATAACAGCTCGATTGATTTAACTGAAGTAAATGTAAACAACCCTGATAAGACGGACGAATACATGATAGAATCAAACGACAGCCCATCAATAGAATATGATGATGACATAGCAATTTTAAGAACCGCCATGGTAATTGGAGTAGGTATTCAATACAAAATTTTCGGAAATACCCTATTGATTGCAGGTGCCAGATACAATAAGGCATTAAATAACTTTACAGTTGAAGACAACTGGAAAGCCAAAATGAATGCGGTAAGTTTAAACCTAGGTGTTTTATTTTAATGAGCTTGAAAAATCTTAAAATTGCTATTGCACAATTAGATTACCACACAGGTAATTTTGATTATAACACGCAAAAAATTATTAGCAACATAAAAAAAGCACAAGATGTAGGAGCAGATTTAATTGTGTTCTCGGAGCTATGTGTTTGTGGATACCCTCCCCGCGACTTTTTAGAGTTTGATGACTTTATTGATCAATGCCAACAAAGCGTAGATGAAATAGCTAAACATTGTATTGGTATAGCTGCTATTATTGGTTCACCTTGCAAGAATCCAAACTTTAAAGGTAAGGATTTATTTAATTCTGCTTTTTTACTTGCCGATGGAAAAGTGGCCGCAATAAGGAGCAAAACATTATTACCTAATTATGATATTTTTGACGAGTATAGGTACTTTGAACCAAATAATAATTTTGAAATTATTAATTTAAAGGGTGTTAAAATAGCCCTTACAGTTTGTGAAGATTTATGGAATGTGGACGATAATCCCTTATACCAAAACAACCCAATGGATGAGCTGATTAAGCAACAACCAGATTTGATGATAAATATTGCCGCTTCACCCTTTAATAAAAACCAACAAGAAATAAGAACGCAAGTAATGAAAACCAATGTAACTAAATACAACTTGCCGTTGTTTTACGTTAACCATATTGGTGCCCAAACCCAACTTATTTTTGATGGTGGAAGTATGGTTGTTAATCAACATGCTGAAGTAATAGATAACATCACTCCTTTTGAAGAGCAACAAAGAGTATACATCTTTACATCAAACAACGGCACAACAGATATACTTGCATTACAACCTACAACAACTCCATTAAGCAGCACAATTGAACGCATACACAGTGCGTTAGTTCTAGGCATACGCGAATATTTTTTAAAACAAGGATTTACCAAGGCTATATTGGGATTAAGCGGTGGTATAGATTCGGCTGTTGTGATTTGTTTGGCAGCAGAAGCACTTGGCGCTGAAAACGTACGAGCCATTTTATTGCCTTCACAATATTCTAGTCAACATAGTATTGACGATGCAATAATCCTTGCTAATAACTTAGGCACACCTCACGATACCATAAACATAGAGACAACCTATCAAGCCTTAATCAATACTTTACAACCACTATTTAATGGCTTACCATTTAACATTGCAGAAGAAAATATGCAATCTCGCAGCAGGGGTGTAATTTTAATGGCCATGAGTAATAAGTTTGGTTATATTCTATTAAACACTTCAAATAAAAGCGAATTGGCCGTAGGGTATGGCACTTTATATGGTGATATGTGCGGAGGACTTTCGGTAATTGGTGATTTATACAAAACAGAGGTTTATCAATTAGCCAATTACATTAACCGAAATGGGGAAATAATTCCTGAAAATACAATTACAAAAGCCCCATCAGCAGAATTACGCCCAGACCAAAAAGACAGTGACTCATTACCTGATTATGATACCTTAGATGCCATATTGGCCCTATATATTGAGATGCGCAAGAGTCCAAAAGAAATTATAGCATTGGGATTTGCTGAAGCTTTGGTAAAACGAGTGTTAAGTATGGTTAATAGCAATGAATGGAAAAGAATCCAAGCACCTCCAGTATTGCGTGTTTCGTCAAAGGCATTTGGACCAGGACGCAGAATGCCAATCGTTGCAAAGTATTTAAACTAGCAATTATTCAGATTCGAATTCCAATTCACCATCGTCTTTTTGTTTTTCTTTAATATCCGATTTCTTATTGTCATCAATACCTAACTCTTTCTTGAGAATCTCCTTAATACTTTGTTTCTCTTGTTGCAACTCTTGTGTAATTTTTTGTTTGGTTCCAAGCTTATCATATGTAATAGATACATTATCAATTGGGCCTTTCATACTCATGTATAAATTTACACCTCTATCTGCTGTCGCTTCCTCCTCGTTAAACTCGTTGCTCAGTTTCTTACGTTTATTTTTGAGTAACTCACTCAACTTGATTTTTATTCTATAATCTACTACATTATCAAAAGAATGAGAACCACTAAGTGTAATATTTAACGCATTATTTTTAACATCAAACTGCGGAATAAAAATGGTTTTATTTTTTATTTCGATGGTGTTGTCTAAATCAGCAAACTTTAAGTTACGTAAATCGTTAACATCAATGTATTTACCCAAGGCATTAAGCGGTTCATAATTTACCAATTCGCCATTACTTACTTTTATCTTACTTAGTACGTATAGCTTATTTAAATCGCATGTGAAATTGTTGCTCCATACCCCAACAAAATTAATCTCACCACTTAGTTTACCATGTAAATGTTTTTGAGTTATTTCTTGTTGACCAAAATCGTTACATTCCTTAAACAATCGCGTGATGTTTATCCCTTTCAGAGTAGATGAGGCCGTAATTAAAAACCTACCATCAGGTGCATTTTCAATTTGTCCATCTAACTTAATATCCCCCTCCATAGTATGAGCGGCAAACTCTTCTAAAGAAATTACCTTACCTCGCCACAACACCTTTGCACTTACATTTTGTGCTGTAAATAAATTATAAATTAATTTACCAGCACCAATATTTGCCGAAATGGTGATGTTATCAGGTAAAGAAAACCCTGTCGGAATGGTATCTTTTGATACCGCACCCAACATGGTAAAATTATTTATATCTATGTAATTTGATTGGTAATTAATTTGTGCATCTAGTTTCTCCCCATTAATTAATAAATAAGGAATAAAGTTATGCAAGACACCCTTAGCTTTAACATCTGATTGATTAATCTTGGCATCTAATCTATTTATCTCAACATCTTTTCCGTTTACCACAAAAAATGCCTTAAACATCTCGGTTCTATTTTTCCCATTATTAAATTCAATATTACTTAAATCCAAATCAATAGTTCCTGAAGCCTTATTTTTAAGCCAATTAATTGAATTTACATGCGCCAACAAACCTTCAAAGTCAACATCAAATTTTATATTACCTTCAACTCTTTTAATCACCCCATTTTTAACAAATGCGATAATATCCTGAGCCCTTGTATTTCCTTCTAAATGTAATTTCATTTCTGGATTTGTAAAATCATTAATAAATAAATTACCCTTAACTTTGCCCTCAGAAATGGCAAACTGTAAATCATTAAGTTTAACAAAACTATGCTTAGCATTTTGTGCTGCCCCATTGCCAAACTCACCAGAGAATTTAATTTGATTTATACTCAGCCCATCACCTTTTTTTAGTTTCCCATTTTTTACACCAAAGGTTAAAGAAATTTGAGGGGAGCTTGTCTCAGAAGCTTCACCCTTGATCAAACCATTAAAATACAATTCACCCTCACTTTGTAAATCAGATGGCAGGTTAACACTTCCTGGCAATAAACTTAGCATAGCTGGAATATCTAATTTACGAGCCCCAACTTTTACATCAAATAAAACGGATTTAGACTTGTTGGTGATAGTGCCTTCCAAATTCAATTGCAACATATCTAAATCAATAAATCCTTTAGTAAAGCTGTAAGTTTCTGTTTGGTTATTTATGGCTAGCCTTAAATCCAAAGTAAGTAACTTGTTTTTTGCCAACATAAATTGATCTGATTTTACCATTCGAGCATAAACCAATCCTTTACAATTAATTGATTCTCCCGTATTACTAAAATCACCACTCAATAACATGTTTTGTAAACGTAAGTCGTAATGTTGTTTGTTGCTCTTATTTATATACACAACGTTTACTTGGTTCAGATTAACTTCTTTTAGGCTTAATAAAAAACTTTGATTAGCAGCCGTTGAGGTATCTTTTTTAAAAATATTAAAATTAGATTTCCCTTCTAAATTGGTATATAAGTATAACTGCGCGCTATCTATGGTAATAAGTTTAATACTGTATTGTTTGCGAATAATATCATAAAAATTAAACCCAATGTACACATGCTCTGCTTGTAGTAGATATTTTTCGGGTTGAGTAGGATCAGTAACACGCACCAAATGCATATCTAAACTAACTTTAGGAAACTGCTTAAATAGGGTGACATCAATGTTATTGATGGTGATTTTTGCATCTAACTGCGCATTTAGTTGATCTAGTGCATATTTTTTAATCTGATTTTTATTGGCCAATAGGTATCCTATAAGCCCTAAGGCCAGTAAAAGAAATGCAACAAGCGAGTACAGAAGGAATTTAAGCGGTTTATTTTGCATTATTGATTAAAATATAGTTTTTGATGTTCAGCAGGTTGCAAATATTTTAAAAAAAAAGTTAGCATGTGTTTGTATTTATAAACATCAAACTTATCTTTGCCAACCTTAAAACAGAAACGGTACTGTAAAAAAGACATCGTTAAGTTTAATTGGGAGCATAGCTCAGCTGGTTCAGAGCACCTGCCTTACAAGCAGGGGGTCACAGGTTCGAACCCTGTTGCTCCCACCAAAAGCCACCATTAGGTGGCTTTTTTTTTGTTTTGTCTAGTTAAAAATGGTTAGTTATATTATCCAAAAAGCACAAGCAAATTACGCATAGTAAATATCATTATTTATACATATCTGTTATTCGATGTTTTATATAAACGAACTCTAAAATTAATAATTATATTGCACTTAGATTCCTAATTGTATAAGTAAAATAATACTACCCAGCCCATAGCCAATTGATTCGATTTAATGAATACCATTTAAAACTAATTAATTAACATCTATGAAAACACTTATTACCTTGTTGCTGCTAACTAATGCAGCGTTTGCGCAAAATGGCACTTGGGGCTTGCTTGCAACACCTAAAAAATCGAATAAAATTGGTGTGTTACTAAAGGATACATCGTTAAAAACTTGCCGGCCTAAGGTGATAGTCCAGATGACCATGAATGGATATATTATCGCGAAAAACGATTTAACTGGATTTAATATTACCAGTGTGCCAAAAACACTCACCATCACTAGAATCACACTCAATGTAATCGGAACAAAAACAGACAGTGGTTACTTTGTAGTGTTTACCCCCAAAGGAGAAATAAAAACAAAGTCGGAAATTGCCAACGGCCCGCTAGAGGTCAATAATTCAGGGCCTAAGGGTTCTCTTGCACAAAAAGCATGGGAAGATCTAGAAGTGTTGTGCGAAGCGCTAAATGGCAAAGTATACTACTACAATAAGAAATAACTTCATCTTAATATCAGCATAAAAAAGTCGTTTTAGAACGGCTTTTTTATGCTAATTAATGCGGTAGATACTTATCTTCAATTACTTTTAAGTGATGCATTTCATGGGCAACTATTGCATAGCCAAGCGCTGCAGGTGTTACTTTGTATCCATTGGCAAAACCAACATATTGTAGGCCTTCTCCGCTTAAACTTTTAAATAACTCTATCGTACTTGCACGTAGCAAACTAAACTCTCGCACCATATCCATGATGTTGCGACTATCAGCATCACTGTTTGCAGCATAAACATTTTCATCATAACCAGGATTTTCACTTTTATCGCCACGAGCAATGCGCATCGCACGATAGGCAAATACCCTTTCGCTATCCATCAGATGTTGAATAATTTCTCGTATACTCCATTTGCCTTCAGCATATCGAAACTCGAGCGTTTCACCATCAACAGAAGTAATCACGTCAATCGTATCCATATTACTTTTGGTCATCAATTCAACCAAATTCGCCTCAGCAGGTAATTTGCTGTAATATTTCTCAAAATACTCTGGGTATTCACCCACTTTTGGTCTTGCTATATTTTTCATTTTTACCTATTTTTTAAAATGCCCTACTTACACCTAATACCCACCTAAATTTCACGAAATCACTATCTACAAAGGGGGCATTATTTAAAAACAGTGGTGCATCAAAACGAATAGCTAATGGTTTAGCTTCATCTAATTTGCCCCACTTTTTAATGGTTA
This sequence comes from Bacteroidota bacterium, assembly GCA_947491825.1. Classification (GTDB taxonomy): domain Bacteria; phylum Bacteroidota; class Bacteroidia; order UKL13-3; family UKL13-3; genus UBA6183. The sequence goes on along the minus strand of CANLLM010000023.1, from coordinate 25,122 downwards.
GAACAGCACCTGTTCCAGCGCTCAATAGTAAATTTCCAGTTACTGTTTTATTTGAAGATAAACCATACTCTCCTGCTTTAAACTTATTTTGTAAAACACCCGCATCACCAAATAAATAGAGATCCATATGCAAGTAATCGCTTATATATTTAGGTGTAAATTTAACTAAACGGTCTAATTCCAACTCCCCACTTAAACTAGTCCCGCTCATGCCCGTGAACATTTGTACTTGCGCACCTTGCACATTATTAGGCAATGCATAACCTGCATAACCACGCACGTTTAATCCGCCACTATAATGCAAATGATTTACATTGGCGCCATAACCTAACCAACCTGTTGGTACAAAAGCTAAAGAGCGTAAATATTTATTATCCATAAATTGCTCGCTATTCGCTCCGGCAGCGTTTAGTCTACTTTCAGGCGCTACATCATTACCCGTCATGTATTGCGCAAACACACGCGTGCGAAAATCAATCTTGCCAAATTTATTATCGTTTATAACAGTTAAATGAATACTTGCAAAATTGTAATCACTGCCTAAAGCAGTATTGCGCATACCAAGAGCTATTTGTCCAACACCACGTTTGTATGAGTAGGTACGAGTAACTTCTAAATTGAGTGTGTTATTTAACTTACCTGCATTCCATGAACTTGGATATAACAAATAAGCTAAATCATTAACATCGTTGCGATACATACTTTTAAAGTAAGCTGCAAAGGTATTTTTGCCATACTTTTTTTGAACACCAGCTTGGTGCATCCAAAGTCCATCTAACAAACGTGATTGTATGTTGTAGTTAAAATCACGCGCTATGTTGTTTTGATAGCTAAATAAATAATTGATGGGTTGATGTGTAGTGTACTTATCTTCCTTTAATACTTGCGTGTTATAACATGCAGTAGCACGAAAAGTATGCTTGTAATTATAGTAGTTACCATTCAAGTGCAACCCGGCTTTAATCCCATCTATACTGTTATACCAAATATCAGGTCTCCATTTTAAAACATAATACCTGCGTGTTAATGGATTTTTGATGTGGTGATCGATTGTAAATTTAACAGGCAACTTGGTACTATTATTTAGCTGGTTTACATCCGCTAATCGGTATGTAGTGTCGATGCTTACCTTTGTTAAACCTCCGGGACAATATACTTTTGCTTTGTAAATTGGATTTAATGTACCCCAGCCTAACCATATATTTTGAGGTGTGACATTTTGTTTGGTTATTGGTTTTTTGAAGTAGTATCTATTGCTTACATAACTAGTGTAAATTTTCCCATCATTGCTATATGCCATTAAATCAATTGGCATTTGCATTTGGCCAATTCGTTTTAATTTTACTTCATAATAATCACTTAGTGATCCATCGCTATTTTTTAATTGTTTTGCTTTACCTTTAATGGCATAATCAATAGTTTTAGTGGTTTCCATCCATTGGTCGAAAAACCAATTTAAATCTATATGGGTGTAGTTAATTATGCTATTTCTAAAATCTTCGAAATACGGATGTGCCATTTTCCATTGATTAAAGTAATGTTGCATGGCACCTATGAATAAACTATCACCCAATACATACTGCATGTTATACAGCATGGTGGCCGTTTTATAATACACGTTGCTGTATCCACCTCCATGATGCAAGGAACCATTAAAGTCATCACTATGTGTATTCAATGGCATGTCACTTTTATTAATGGCATCACGAAAATATCCATTATATACGTTTTGATCCATGAGTGGCAGCGGTTTAAAATTTTTGGCCACATAACCTTTATTGGAAGTAGTCGGTTGTTCACGCGTGAGGCGAGTCATAGACCAATGGGTAAGAAACTGGGTAAAACCTTCATCTAAGCTTGCTCGATAGGTTTCATTGTTACCCACCATACCAAAAAACCAATTATGTCCAATTTCATGTGCAAACAATCCGTAATAACCAGGAGATAAACCACCGTCTAATGTCAACATCGGATATTCCATACCATCGCGTGCATCAGCAACAATCATTTTAGGATAAGCATACAAACCAAAATCGCGAGAATAAACATCAATAACCTTGGCTGCAAATAATGCTGCATCTTGCCAGCGCGCAGCATGCGGTTCTTGCACCAAAGAAGTACATTGAACAATGCTACCATCAGACAATTTTAAATTTACCTCACCTATCCGATAAGTTGGATCAGCCGTCCAAGCAAAATCGTGAACATTAATTGCCCTAAAGCGCCAAGTTTTATATGTCCTGTTATTAGGTGTAATAACAGATGGTTTTTCGAAAAGTGGTTTATCTTTAAAGTTTTTGATGTCAAGCTTGGCGCGTAAATCAGTTGGTAAAACCTCCTCACTATTTGTAAGTATACCCGTAGCATCCATTACATAATGGTTTGGTATGGTAAGTTGAACATCAAATGTTCCAAAATCGCCATAAAACTCTTTGCCCAAGTGCTGATCTGTTTCCCATCCAAATTTCCTATCATACACGCAAATACGCGGATACCAATGTACCCCATCAAAATGCTTGTTACCATAGGCATCAAAAGTTTTCATTCGCCTGCGCTGATCTCCTCCCGCATCAAAATAAGTTTTAAATTTTATCTCAAAAGAAATGGAGGTATTTGGGGCAATGGGTTCATCCAATAACACCTTCATGATGCTAAAATCTAATTGCGGTTTAATCTCAATTTTTTCAATCAATGGATCAATAGCAGTTTGCTGGCCTTGTTCATCAAAAGAATGGCCACCCATAATAATGCGTTTTACAATTACACTTTCAATCTCGGTGCCCTTGCCAGCCGATTCGTACTTACCAAATTTTTGATGAAAATTGTTTGCCAAATTCAACTGTTCTAAATAACCACCCTTTAAAAATGCATTTTGATACAAATGAAAATAAACTTCTTTCAACGTATCAGGAGAATTGTTATAATAAACCAATTCCTCTATTCCGCCAACAATATCAAGGGAGTCATACAAAGTTACCTTAATACTGTAATGTACATCTTGTTGCCAATAACCGTCAAAAGGTTTGCGGTTTTTCCAATAATAAGGGTTTGAAACACTGCGGTATTCGCCCAACTGAGCTACAGAAACAAAACTGATTAAAAAAGTGCCTGCTATTAAAGTAAGGTGTTTTAACATAGGCGGCAATTTATGGCTAATCAATATAAGTTACAAAAAAGTGCATGTATAACTTGCGTTGATTGCCATATTGTAGGGCACAATATGTGCTAGAGGGATTGATTATCCACATATTATGTTTTTAAAATCTGTTTATTAACCTTAATATTGTATCAAATTACTTTTAAACATCGAATAATGGCAAAAAATTTTACTGTACTCACCGTCTTTTTAACGATTTGTTTAGTTGGATTTCTATCTATACCAATTTACACTTTTAAATCAGCAAACAAACCACAAAATAAGGTCCCTAAAAAAGACCGAATGGACTTGGCATGGGCACAAGAACATGAAATGACAATGGATCCAGCATTGGGCTATGTTCCGCGGGAGCGATTATTGAAAGCGTTTGAATACAAAGAACAATTGCTCAATAAGATTAGAGGAAAAGCGGCAATACCAGGAGTAAATTGGGTTGAACGCGGACCTAGTAATTGTGGTGGTCGCACACGTGCGATTTTAGTTGATTTAAATGACGTAACACGTAAAACTATATGGGCAGGTAGTGTAGCAGGTGGATTATGGAAAACCACAGACATTACACAAGCAGCGCCAAACTGGGTTAATCAAAATGAGTTTTTTGATAACATGGCTATCTCATGCATCACACAAGGTCCAAGCAACCCACAAGTATTGTATTTTGGAACTGGTGAAGGAAACAACAATGCTGATGCCGTTAGAGGCTTAGGTATTTGGAAAAGTATAAATGGTGGTACAACTTGGAGTCAATTATCATCTACCAACAACAGCAATTATCATTATTGCAACAGGGTATTTGCACTAGGTGATGGCGATACCGTTTTAGCTGCCACACGTAGCGGATTGTTCCGTTCGGTTAATGGAGGTACCACTTGGGCTAAAGTTTTAGGAACAGGTATTTCATCGGCTGGAGGTAATGATGCAGAGGATATAGAACGTATGAATAACGGAACGTTGTATGTAACCATGAATGGTGGAATTACCAGTTCAGGAACTATTCATAAATCATTTGATAACGGAGCTACATGGACAACACCTCGCACCATAAATGGTTTAACCATCGGACGCGAAATAGAACTAGCAGTAACCGAAATGGACACCAATGTGGTTTGGGGAATTGTTGAGTCGGGTGGGATTATTCGTTCGATTATTCGTAGTACCAATGCCGGCACTAATTTCGATACAACCACCGCATATCCGAACGATGCCGATGGGGGAATACCGGATAACGACATTTCTCGTACACAAGCCTGGTATGATATTTCTATTGCGGCAGACCCTAATAATACAAATGTTTGTTTTGTTGGAGGAATAGACTTGTTTAAAACTAGCAATGCAGGGACCTCATGGCAGCAAGTTTCTCATTGGTATGGAGGCTTTGGTTTCCAAGAAGTGCATGCAGACCAGCACTTAGCCTTTTTTGAACCAGGAAACTCTAATGTAATCTATTTTGGTAATGATGGCGGAGTATACAGAAGTTCCAATGCTACTGCTGCTATTCCAACCATCACATCAAAAGAAATTAACTACAACACCACTCAATTTTATGCAGCCGACATTCATCCTACAACCAACAATTTTTATTTAGCAGGTGCACAAGATAATGGTTCGCACAAGTTCACACAAAGTGCCATAAACAGTACAACTGAAGTTACAGGTGGTGATGGTGCATTTTGTCACATTGACCAAAATCAACCTGCTTACCAATTTACTTCATACGTTTATAACTCATATTATAGAAGTACAAACGGGGGTACAAGTTTTAGCGGGGGTGGTTTAACTTTTGGCACCAGAACTGGCCGGTTTATTAATCCCACTGATTATGACGATTCGCTAAACATGATGTATGCCGCGTATGGGAATGGTGACTATTTAAGATGGAGCAATCCACAAACAGGCAATACTAACTCCACTATAATTGTAACTGCACTTAATAGTTCAATGGTAAGCGCAGTTAAAGTATCGCCCAATATTTTAGGTCGTGTATATTTTGGCACAGGAGGTGGAAGGGTAGTTCGGGTTGATAACGCACATACTGCAACCGGAACTGTTGCAGGCACACTTATTAACCCAAGTGGATTACCAGGTGGATATGTGAGCTGTATTGAAGTGGAGGAAGGCAATGATGATCACGTTATTATTGTTTACAGTAGTTTTGGTGTAAATAGTATTTGGGAAACACGCAATGGAGGTATAGCATGGACAAGTGTGGAAGGAAACTTACCGGATATGCCAATAAGATGGGCATTAATGAATCCAAATAGGCCACATCAAGTATTAATTGCAACAGAATTGGGAGTATGGAGCACAGATACATTAAACAGCGCAGCCACAAACTGGCAGCCATCCAATACTGGCTTAAGCAATACACGCACAGACATGCTTAAACTGCGTAAATCAGATAAAATGGTGATCGCGGCTACACATGGAAGAGGATTATTTACTAGTGATGTTTTTGGAATTAGTAACCCAAGCGCCAATGTTAATTTCAGCGCTAATAAAAAGATAACCTACATAAATATCCCAATTCAATTTACCTCTACGTCTTCAGGAGCAACAACTTACTTATGGAATTTTGGCGATGGAACAACAAGTACTGTTGCATCGCCCATTAAAAACTATACCACTGCAGGCAGTTACAATGTAACACTCACTATTAATGGTGGGCCAGGAACACTTACCATCAATAATTATATTAAAATTCTACCTTACAGGGGTGTACCTTATGTGGCCGTTGATGGAGGAAACTTTGAAACCAACCAGAACGACTTCGGTGCAGATAACGTGAGCGGCACTCCGTTTGAGTTGGGAATGTCTATTTTAGCGGGGAAAAGTGGAACTTTTTCTGGCAATAATGCATGGGTAACTTCAATAGCAACCAACTACATCGACAATTCAAATGCTCAGCTTTTAACTCCAAATTTTAATTGCACGGCAGCAGGAAACTATACGGTTAGTTTCTATACAAAGTACAAAGTAGAAAACACATATGACGGATTCAGGGTAGAATACAGCACTGATCAAGGTACAAGTTGGTTACCATTAGGAATAAGTACAGCCACAAATTGGTACGACTATTCGAACACCGCAACAGGAAGGCCTTTCACTACCAATCAAGCCTATTTTTCAAGCTCAACATTAATGACATCTTTTGTTCAAAAATCTTTCACAACAAATGTATTTGCAGGCCAAAGCCAGGTATGTTTTCGATTTATCTTTAAATCAGATGTGACTGTAACTGAAGCTGGTGTTGCTATTGATAATTTTGAATTAAACGGACCTGTGAATAGCGCCTTACCTGTTAGTATAGGTAATTTACAAGCCAAAAGAATAAGTGCAGAAGAGGCACTTGTTAAATGGAACACCTACAGCGAAAAAAATAACAAAGGATTCGAAATTTATAAAAAAGATGCAACAAATGCTGCCTGGGTTTTAATTGATTTTATATCGGGTAAAATAAATAGTAACGATGCCCAGTTTTATCATTTCAGTGATAAAAATGCAGGCAAAAAAGCCGTTGCATACAAACTTAAACAGCTTGATGTTGATGGTGGATTTAAATGGAGTAAAGAAATTATCATCCCTCCATACCTTGAACAGTTATCAACGGAGGTGATGCGTATTTTACCTCTGGGCAATAAGGAATTTAAAATTAATGCTTTGACGGAATTTAACATTACTATTTGGTTGTATGACAGCCATGGAAGAGTAATTAAACAATTAAATTTTGAACCTCAACAAAGGACTATTAATTTAAACGAAATTCCTGATGGCATATATTTTATACATGCGCTATCAAGTGATGGAAGACAGCAAGTAATTAAACTTCCAATTTTTTAGATTTAATAAAAAAATGTTCAAAAAATCCTCGACAATACTGGCGAGGATTTTTTTCTTTTACACCTCAAAAACTAGTTACAATCATATTTTCAAATTGGCTTGTATCTATTAAATTCGTAACTTCATTTATAATTTGTTTAACCCATCTTGCATATGGAAAATAGCAAAAACAACTACCAGGTAATAGCCTATTACCATTATACATCTATTCCAAACCCGGAAGAATTGGTCACGCATCATTTAGCATTGTGTAAGACAATTGGCATTAGGGGGCGTATTTATATTGCACACGAAGGTATAAATGGTGCTATTAGTGGCACTATTGAAGATTGTAAAAAATATATGAATCACCTATTGGCAGACCCAATATTTAAAGGCATTGAATTTAAAATTGATGCACACCATGAACATGCATTTAACCGCATACATGTGCGTTACAAAACCGAAATTGTATTTTCAGGATTAAGAGACCCAAAAGAAATTGATCCAACCAAAGAAACAGGTAAACATTTGCGTGGCGATGAATTTGCTAAATTAAAAGAGCAAGAAGATGTAGTGATAATTGATGTACGCAGCAATTATGAAACACGCTTGGGACGTTTTAAAAACTCAGTAACCCTAGATATTGATACATTTAGAGAATTTCCGAATAAAGTAGCTGAGCTAGAAAAATATAAAGACAAAAAAGTAGTAACTGTTTGCACAGGAGGTATTAAATGCGAAAAAGCATCGGCCTATTTAATTAAACGCGGATTTAAAGATGTATATCAATTACATAACGGCATTATTGGATACGCTAAAGATACAGGAGGAAAAGATTTTGATGGTTCTTTATATGTATTTGATGGCCGCGTAAGTGTTCCTATCAATAAGGTAAACCCAACTGCAATTGCCAACTGTAAAAAGTGTGGCACACCAACATTACGTAATTTAAATTGTGCCAATGTAGCGTGTAACGAGCAGTATAACATGTGCGAAACCTGCAGTGATGAAATGCAAGGTGCATGCAGCGAGCCATGCTTTAATCATCCGCGTAAGCGCGCGTATAATGGAACAGGTTACTATACCCGTCCAGCTTTAGAACAACTTTAACAATGGTAAAAAGCTGGTTAGATAAGCGTTTCTGATATAAGTAAACCATGGCGGTATTTAATGATTATTTTCATGCAGCGTGTTACTTTCGTTATTAACGTAAACACTTCGGTACATTTTTATAAATATTACAAAATAAGATAACATTAAGGGCCCAAATATTAAGCCCGGAATACCAAAAAGGTTTAATCCTAAAATCACTCCAAAAACTGTTATTAGCGGGTGTACATCGGCAAACTTCTTTTGTATGGTAAAACGTGCAATGTTATCTATGTTTATGATAACAATTACACCATATGCAATTAAACCTAGGCCCATCCATAAACTATTTGTAGCCATTAAAATAATAGCGGCAGGTGCCCACACCAAAGTGCTTCCTGCTATAGGAATAATGGATGCGAAAGCGGTGATTACTGCCCAAAAGATAGGCTCATCCATACCAAAAATCCAATAACCAATACCTGCAGCTGTACCCTGTATTGCAGCAATAAGAGGCACTCCAATAGAGTTAGATAATGTTTGAGATTCTAATTCACCTGATAATAATTTGATGTTTGCATGATTAAATGGCAAATAATTATTCACCTCTGCTTGCATGTTTTTTCGTTGTACCAACATATAATACAAAATAAAATACATCATACCTATATTACCCAACAACACAAATAACTTACTAATAAAGGAAGGGATAATCAGTCCTATTTTTTGTTGAAGGGTTAAAATGAGTTCGGGGGAAAATAATTGCCTTCCAGTAAGCGCTAGCATTTTTGAATCTACTACTTTCAGCGGATCAATAATTGTTTCGGGTCTAGAAACAATTTGAATGATTTTACTATATAGTAAATTACTGAGCGTAATTACCGGAACCAAAACAATGATAAACGACAATAGTATGATTAAGATTGCGCTAGTTGAGTCCCTCCATCCTTGCTTATCAACCATGAAGTTCATCATTCGCCTGAATAACACAAAAAATATGAGTGCTCCTAAAAAAGAGGTAATAAAATCGCTAAGTAGGTATACAATAAATAAACCAAATGCATTTAGCGCTAAATAGGCAATGGTGCGTTTATTAAACTGGATATGATTACTCATGGCTTTAAATTATTACAGCAGCAAAGTACACAAAATTGCATAAAAAAAGCAGTCCCGATATCGGGACTGCTTCCACATATAATTTAGTTACTGATGTAATTATTCAGTAACAGTTAATTTTTTTGTTGTGCTTATGCCATCAACAGAAACGTTTACAAAGTAGACACCTGCTTTCATGTTGCTTAAGTTTAAGATTACATTGTTGCTACCTGCAGCTAATTTACCAGGATTAACTGTAGCAACAGTTTGACCTAATAAGTTAGTAATTGTAACTGCAACATTACCTGCTTGCTTTGAGTTAAAGCCAACATTTGTGCTCCCATTTGCAGGGTTTGGATATACGCTGCTAATAGAAACTAAATCGTTTTTGGCAACACCTACGTTTAAACTAGACAAGTGAAAACCTGTTTCCAAAAATAAATCAGCAGAAAACGCATGGCCAACAAGGTAGTTACCAGCCCAACTTGCGTTTTGACCATAAGCATTCCATTGAGGTTGGAATTGGCAAGAGTTAAAGTAAGTTGGATTTGTATAAGTTACACCACTAGTAGATTCATTGTAGTAGTATAATGTACCAAAGGTGTTTGCACGTCTCATGTTACTTGGTTTTAAGGCCGAGTCACGTTGAAAAACAATAACGGCAGTATCTCCGTTCACCACCGCTTTAACACCAGATTTGAATGTTGCGGTAAAGCCTATTAAGTTACCTTGGGTTACAGCAATACTTGGAGCTGGAACCTGAGCAAATTTACTTCCAAACAACGTTTGATTTGAACTTGATGATGTGGTGTCAAAAGGTGAATTGCTTCTGTCGTTACCAAGTAAGAAGGTATCAATTTTAACCAAATCAGTTGGCATTAAAGTCGTACTGTTCCACTTCACCAAACTTACTTTATCCATGGCTCCACCTGTGAAATTTGTTTTTCTGATGTTTGCATTCGCAAAATATGAAACAAATACCGTATCAATCACCTCTTCTTTAATGCCATTGGTATCGGTATCGGTACTATCTGCATTTCTCAAATATACATATTGAAAAAAGATAGAATCTAACGTATATGGATTGTGTTGAGACAATATGATACCAGGGTTTTCAGTATTTTCTATTAAAACATCTTTAGGGTCCAAAACATGACCAAAACTTTGGAACGATGCACGATTTATAGATCCATCTTCTCTAACCAATTTAAAGTTTGAGTCAGCAGTAACGAACGTTACGGATCTTTTCAATACCGCACCTAATGGACTTTGACCACCTTGAAATTCTGTAATAAAATTAAGTGGTTGATACCAAGCTTGAACAGCAGCTTTTTTTGCTCTTGTGCTGCTTGCGTTGACATTGGCAGTGTTTACAACTGTCGGGATTGATTTTACACGTAAATCTACTTGTCCTTCTTTAACTGGAGCCGTGCTGTTGCCCATTTGAGCAAAAGCAAAACCAGCTGTAAGAAGCATTGATGCGCTTAGTAATAGCTTTTTCATAATAATTATTTTCAGTTATGTTAATTTTAAAACCCTAAAATTTTTTGACAAAACTAATCTTTTTTAGATTTTATCAAAATAAAGAGTCATAGTTACAAAAAAAAGTTGCAATAAGCTATAAAGTTCCTTATTTCTCAATCCACTTATCGTCCTCTTTAATCAATCCAATTAATTCTTTTACAGCAGTTTCTTTCTCAATCCCTTTTTTTACTACCTCTTTACCACGGTAAAGCGTAATTTTACCTACGCCACTGCCAACGTAACCATAATCGGCATCAGCCATTTCTCCCGGACCGTTAACTATACAGCCCATAATGGCAATTTTAACACCCTTCAAATGATCCGTTTCTTTACGAATCATGGCTGTGGTTTCTTGCAAATCAAACAAGGTTCTACCACAACTTGGGCAACTAATGTATTCTGTTTTAGTAATGCGTGCCCTTCCCGCCTGTAAAATTCCAAAGGCTATTTGATTAACACGGTATTGTTTAATTTTATTATTGCTTAGCATAATACCATCACCAAACCCATCAACTAGCAAACTACCACAATCTGTTGATGCATGAAGCATAAACTCTTCTTCGTTATTGGTATCGTAACTACGCACAACAAAAACTGGCGTTTGCAATTGCTTTGATGTTAATGTAAAAAAAGCATTACGCAAATCAGCCACTGCATGCTGGTTGCTACTATCTAGCATGAGTACCACATTTGCGGAGGTGCTTAATTTAACTAATAGTTCATTATTAATTTCGTCAGTTGTGAGTTTTAGAAAATTAACTGTTGAGCTCAGTAATGAAGTACTTAAATACTCCTCTGTTGTGTAAATCGGAAAATTATTGATTCTATCAGTAAGTAAATTCCAAGTAGTGGCATCATAAATTCCTTTAACACCATTTGGCAACATAAAATTAATGGTGTTTTTTCCAAAATAAATGTAATCACAACCCAAATCGGCCATGTGCCACTTATCTAGTTTAACATCATAAATATGACCCACTTCATTTAAGTGGCTTGGGGTATTAATTGTATTCAAACTAAAATCAGCAACCACACGAGGTACATTTGTACCACCAATATTTCCAATTTCATGTGATGTGCGTTTACGGTAATCGTATGGATTCCAATCGCTACTTGGGTTGCAAATGTTTTTTATTGGTTGATGTGCAGCACGATTGCTATACCTCGCCACTAACTTTTGTGCAACAGGCACTTCAAATTCAGGATCTTCCGTTAATGATACACGAACGGTATCCCCTATTCCATCTTCTAGTAAAGCACCAATACCCAATGCACTTTTTATACGTCCATCATCACCATCACCAGCTTCTGTAACTCCTAAATGCAATGGATACATCATGTTGTTTTCATTCATTGTCTTAACCAATAAACGATAAGCTTCCACCATCACTTGGGTGTTGCTGCTTTTCATACTCAACACAATATTATAAAACCCTTCAGCTTCGCAAATACGCAAAAACTCCATGGCGCTTTCTACCATACCAAGTGGAGAATCACCATATCTACTCATGATTCTATCGCTTAAGCTTCCATGGTTAGTACCAATTCGCATGGCTGTTCCATATTCTTTACAAATACGAACCAATGGGGTAAACTTTTCACGAATACGTTCTAGTTCTTCTGCATAATCTGCATCAGTGTATTCTATGATGTCGAACTTCTTTTTATCCGCATAATTACCCGGATTAACACGCACTTTTTCTATAATTCTAGCAGCAACTTCTGCCGCATTTGGTGTAAAGTGTATATCAGCCACTAAAGGAACATAAATACCACGAGCATGCAACGCAACTTTTATATTCTCAAGATTTTTGGCCTCTTTAATACTGGGTGCGGTTAATCTCACTAACTCACATCCTGCTTGCACCATACGTTCTATTTGTGCCACAGAACCATCTGTATCCATGGTATCTGTAGTGGTCATGCTTTGAACACGGATGGGGTAATCACTGCCCATGTATAAATCACCAATTTTTACTGTTGATGTTTTCCTGCGTGTATATTGGTGTAAACTACCACAAAAACCTGCTATATCTTGAGAATGTTGCATGCAAATTATATTTCTAAACGATGTATATATATTTTAAAAGTGCGTAAAATTAAGGATTAATATTTTAGATGTCGCCCAACTGTGGTCGAATAACAATCTCCTCTACATCAGCACCACTACTTAACTCATAAACGGCCTTAATAGTTTTTGCTACGTCATCTGCCTGTATAAATCTACTTGCAGGAAAATCAGCCCCTGCCCATGCATTGGTTAAAGTTGCACCAGGCATAACAGCAGTAACTCTAACACCATAATTTTTCAACTCATGACGTAATTGTTTGCTTAAACCTAACATGGCAAATTTGCTAATACTGTATGACCCACCCGCCTCGTAGGCTTGTAAGCTCGCTATAGAACAAATATTAAATATATGGCCACTTTTATCTTTCATCATGGCAGGTAAAAAACCACGACTAATATGGTATGCACTGGTAACATTAGTTTGTAATAAATGTTCAAGTGTTCCTTCGTTTTCCTCCATCACTTTACCAGGTATAAACACGCCTGCATTATTTACCAAAATATCTACACGGTTGTACGTATTATTTATTGCATTAATAAACATTTTAACCTCATCCGTTTTACTCACATCACACACCAACATGGTGTGCTTGCCATCTGGATTGATAACGTTTAACTTATTAACTAGTTCAACAAGTTCACCCTTATTACGCGCACAACCAGCAACATTAAATCCCATGTGGGCAAAAGTTTCGACAATTGCTAAACCTATTCCTTTGGTACAACCAGTTACAACAATGGTTCTTTGCATACTTGATTTTGTTTTTAAATTAAAAGGTCAAAAATAGGCTTAAGTATGCATATATTTACAGCCAAATACAACTAAGGTTTGCTATGAAGTTTTTTGAGCATTTTGGTAGATACACCTTGTTTTTACTTGGTTTGTTTAAACGCCCCGAGCGGTTTAAGGTTTTTGCCAAACAAACATTACACGAAATGAGTTCAATTGGTGTAGGTTCTTTTGGTATTGTTTCATTAATATCTGTCTTTACAGGTGCAGTATCAACCATACAAATTGGTGTGCAATTGGTAAGTGGCTTGGTACCTGATTATATGCTAGGAACCTTTGTAAGAGATAGTAATATTTACGAATTTTCTCCAACAATTACATGTTTGGTTTTAGCGGGTAAAGTAGGCAGTAGCATAGCATCAGAAATGGGAACAATGAAAGTTACCGAACAAATTGATGCCTTAGAAATTATGGGTATTAATTCTGCTAACTATTTGGTTTTACCTAAAATCTTAGCAGGTGTATTAACTATTCCTATTTTGGTAGTTTATGCCATGGTACTATCTATTATAGGTGGCGCCTTATCCGGTGTTATGGGCGATATTATTAGTGTTGATGAATATGTAAGAGGATTGCGTACTGACTTTGTGCCTTTCTCGGTTTGGTTCGCGATAATTAAATCGACTACTTTTGCTTTCTTAATTACTAGCATAAGTGCATACCACGGCTACCGTGTAGAAGGAGGTGCACTTGAGGTAGGAAGAGGCAGCACAATGGCTGTAGTATATAGTGCTGTTGCGGTAATTATTTTCGACTACATACTTTCTGATATTTTATTGGGAGCCTAAACCTATGATTCAATTAAAAAACATTAAAAAAAGTTTCAACGGTAAAGTTGTGCTTGATGATATTTCGGCTAGCTTTTTTAAAGGTAAAGCTAATTTTGTTATTGGGGCGAGTGGTAGCGGAAAGAGTGTGATAATGAAATGCATGGTGGGCTTGATAGATGTTGATCAAGGTGAAATATTTTATGGCCAAGATGATTTTGTAAATAAAAGCTATGAGGAACGTAAGCTGATTAGAAAAGAAATTGGCATGTTGTTTCAAGGCACTGCATTGTTTGATTCGTTGAGTATTGAAGACAACATAGCATTTCCCCTAAGGATGTTTACCAAAATGACACCGGAGGAGGTTTTGGACAGGGTAAACTTTTGTTTGCAAAGAGTAAATCTAAGTAATGTAAACAAACTATATCCGTCAAACCTTAGTGGTGGAATGAAAAAACGTGTAGGCATTGCACGTGCCATTGCTTTAAACCCAAAATATTTGTTTTGTGATGAACCTAACTCTGGGTTAGACCCACTTACCTCCCGCTTAATAGATGAGTTGATAAAAGAAATTACCATAGAATATAACATCACCACTATTATTAATACCCACGATATGAAAAGTTTATTCGACATGGGCGATAACATCATATACATTTATCAAGGTAAAAAAGAATGGGAAGGAGAAAAATCACTCATCAGAAGTTCGGGAAATAGCAAGTTGTTGGAATTTATGAAAGCCTCGGAATTTTAGTACAAAGCAGCAACACCGGTGCGCATTGTAATAGCAGGTATTAAGCAGTATTCTATTACTTTTATCATACAATTGATTTTGAAAGTTTACTACATTGCAACCATGATTAAAACACAAATCATACCCACAATAATTGGGATAATTATTATGCTAAGTGTTTTTTCTTGTAAACACAATCCACAAGAAGATATCACACCGGATTTAACCAACAATTATACAAATGACTCTGTTAGTTTTCAAACAGAGATATTGCCATTGCTTACGGGTAATTGTGCCATGACAGGTTGCCATGATGCAGCTACTGCTGCCGAAGGAGTTGTACTCGACAATTATAATAACGTAATTAATACTGGAGATGTAACCGCATTTAACACCAGCAACAGTGACCTTTATGTGGTTTTATTAGAAACTGATCCCAAAAAACGCATGCCACCTCCTCCTGCCCCACCACTCACAGCTAATCAAATTGCGCTTATAGCCAAATGGATTAATCAAGGGGCTAGAAATACAAATATTATGAGATGCGATACCAACACATTTACTTTTGGTGCTGTGCAAACCATCGTTAATAATTTATGTATTGGTTGTCATAGCAACAGTAATCCTCAAGGAGGAATAAACTTAAGCAATTACACCAATATTAAGCAAGAGACACAAAGTGGTAAACTTTTGGGTAGTATCAATCATTTGCTAGGCATTAGCCCTATGCCCAAAGGCGGTAACAAATTAGAGCCCTGCAAAATAACCATCATACAAAAATGGGCAGACACTGGTTATCTTAACAACTAAAAAATGAATAAATCCGTATTAGTAATTTTACTTATTGTAATAGGCATAAGCAGTTGCAGTCATTATGATGACATTCAAAAAACCGCCAAAGAGAGTATCGCTGGTGATGATGAAAGCCATAAATCTGGACAAAACTGTATGAGCTGCCACAATGCCTCAGGCAGTAACGAAGCCTTGCAGGAAGGCGGATGGTGGACCATTGCAGGAACAGCTTATAGGTCATCAGGAAATTATGCAAAAGAAGGTTTAGTAGAATTGTGGACAGGCCCGAATAGAACTGGCTCACTTCTATATAAGTTGGCCATTGATGAATTAGGGAACTTTTATACTGGTAAAATAGTAGATTTTAAAGGAGGTGCATTTCCTGTATTGATTGATAAAAATGGAGACTTAAATAATGCTATGCAAAGCTCAACTTTAATTGGTGCTTGTAATAGTTGTCATGGCATAAGCACACCTAACATATCGTTTAAATAATTGTGATGAAAAAAATACTTTACCTATCAATAGCCGCATTAATACTAAGTTTAAGTGCTTGTTATTATGATACAGAAGAAGAATTGTATCCAAATAGTTTTAGTGGAAACACAGATACTTCAAATGTTACCTACAGTGGAACCATTGCTCCTATGTTAGCCACCAATTGCAACAACTGCCATAAAGCAGGAGGCAACTCGCCTAATTTAACTGCTTATGCTAATGTATTTGCCAACAAAGCCGTTGTTAAATCCCGCGCAATTGATGGCAATCCATCTCCTATGCCTACTGGTAGTTTAATGAGTTTAGCCAATAGAAATAAATTGGCTGCATGGATAGCAGCAGGTGCTCCTAACAACTAATATTTATGAAAAAATTTGTAATTATATTGGCCTTGTTATTGGCTAACAACTTATTTGCCCAAGACGATTTGTTAAAAATGATGGAGGAAGAAGCGCCATCAAAACCAACTCCAGTTTTTGCAACATTTAAATCAACACGCTTGGTAAATTTGCATACCAACGAGCAGATGAAAGCAAAACATTTAGACTTTCGCATACAACATCGTTTTCAACCCATGCAAATTGACAAAGAAAATGTGTATGGTTTATACAACATGTTTGGACTGGATGGAGCAGTAATGCGTTTAGGATTTGAATATGGCGTTACTGATAATCTGATGTTGGGATTTGGCAGAAGTAACTTAGGTAAAACCTACGACTTAATGGCCAAGTATAAAGTATTGCAACAAACACGCGGAAAAAAAAGTATGCCAATTAGTGTAAATTACTTTGGTAATATCGGAATAAACACACTTGAGTTTGCTGATAAAACACGTAATAATTTTTTCACATCCCGTTTATCATTTGTAAATCAATTAATCATTTCACGCAAGTTTAACGATTATCTTTCTATAGCCGTTTCGCCAAGTATGGTGCATCAAAACTTAGTGGAGAACAAATCGCAATCGCATGATATTTATGCGTTGGGATTGGGTGCTTCAATAAAAATATCTAGAAGTGCACGTTTTAACTTTGAATACATACCCCTTTTAAATGCCCGTAACGAGAAAAAATTAGACGGAACCCAATATTATGATGCCTTTGCTTTTGGCTTAGATATTGAAACAGGTGGACACGTATTTCAATTACACTTTACCAATGGTGCTGGATTAATTGAACAACAATTTATATCACAAAATACAAATAAATTATCGCTTAATTCACTTCGTTTTGGATTTAACCTCTCGCGTGTATTTAGTTTAGAAAAATAAGGAAGATAAATCGATACCATGTTCATATACATCAATAAAAATAAAAAATGAAAAACACAATCATCATGTTGGTTGCTTTAATTGGATTAAGCATCAGCGCATCAGCACAGGTATATCACACAGCAAGCGGGAAAATTAGTTTTTTTAGTAAAACCCCAGTGGAGGATATTGATGCAAAAAGTAATAGTACTGTGGTGTTGCTGAATACCAAAAACAATGAAGTGGTTTTTAAAGTTCAAAACACCTCATTTAACTTCCCTAACAAACTTATGGAAGAGCATTTTAATGAGAAATATATGGAAAGTGAAAAATACATCAATAGTATTTTCTCTGGAAAAATAAACGAAATCATTGATTACACAAAAGATGGCAGCTATGATGTTACCGTTACAGGCAAACTTAATATACATGGGGTTGAACAACTAAGAACCTTTAACGGTAAGGTTGTGGTCAAAGAACAAACCATACAATTGATTTGTGATTTTAAAGTAAAAGTAGCCGATCATAAAATTGATATCCCCAAATTGATTATGGCAAAAATTGCTGAGGTAATTGATGTGCATGTGGACACTACCTTAATACCGAGAAAATAATACCAATATCAAATACAAAAAACGCAACCCAAAGGTTGCGTTTTTTATTTAATCAATGTTAATAAAGAAAATAAGATAAGTTTAAAGACTTACCAAAGCAGCCAAGCAAACACCACCAATAATGGCTAATACTTTGTTGCGACTAAAACGGTGTTCTTCACTATTTTCGAATAAAATGGTAGTAGCAATGTGTAAAAATGTACCTACTACAAATGCCATTAAATACTCAAACATATGCGGATCTACACTATTTTTAAGTAATGAACTAATGCCTGCGCCCATCGCACTCATACTGGCATAAATTACAATAAACCACTGCAAAAGTATAGTCTTAACATGGCTTGCTTTTAAAATACTAACCATGGCAAATGCTGCGGGCATTTCATGACTAACAATTCCAAACAAAAAAGACAATTCGCTCTTGCTGTTTTCCAACAAACCACTGCCCAATGGCATGCCTTCCATAAAACTATGTAAACTTAAACTTATAAGAATTTCGTAAGGTATTATTTTATTGGGTTTGCCATGCTGGTGCAAATGCAAATGCCCGTGCTCAACCCCACGCGAAAACTTCTCTAAAAACACCTGAAAGAAAAAACCCGCCAACAACAATATTCCCGAAAGCACATTTGCTTCAGCATAAATGTGGGGTATTAAATGAAACAACACCACAGAAAGCAAATAAGCACCTGCGAAAGCAAGAACCACTTTGATGTTTAGTTTATTCCTAAGATTAGCAAAATAAGCAATAATCCCTCCAGCTAAAGGAAATACAATTAACAAAATATAAAACCACCAACTCATTTATTTATATCTATTTTTTTTCTAACCAATAACGAAGCAAAATAACCAAAGCCACATCCGGTTATGGCGCCACAAATTACATCAAAAGGATAATGTACACCAACATAAACTTGCGAAAAAGCAATACTTGTTGCCCATATTAATGCATATGGTAACATACGCGGTAAGCGCGACTTAAATAACAAGCTAAAATAAACTGCTACAGCAAAATGATTGGTAGCATGTGCACTCATAAAACTGTAACCTCCGCCACAGTAGGTAAGTAAATGGACTTTATTTTTTAAAATCGGGTCGTTACAAGGACGAATACGTTCGAACATGTTTTTAATTAAATTGGCGCTAAATTGATCCGATACCAATACCAATAATCCCGCCCCTACTAATATCCATAAGGCTTGCTTGCCAAACATTTTCCAAGAAAACCAAAGGGCCAACAAATACAAAGGAATCCATGTTTTAGGTTGGCGCAACCAAGGGCATAGCCAGTCCATAAAAGCATTTTGCCAACCATTATTTATGGCTAAAAACCATTCTGCATCTATTTGTTTAAGTATATCAATCATGTTTGCGTCCAACTATAATTAATCTGTCAGCTTTTTTAACATCAAACTCAT
This sequence comes from Bacteroidota bacterium, assembly GCA_947491825.1. Lineage (GTDB taxonomy): Bacteria > Bacteroidota > Bacteroidia > UKL13-3 > UKL13-3 > UBA6183. The sequence continues at coordinate 5,506 of CANLLM010000023.1, read as the reverse complement.
CCAAATTGTAATTGCCATAAACCGCTACTTTATCAAAACCAGCGATATCGAATAAACGTTCAAAATCAGCTAATCTTAATACTTGTACCTCTTCACTAAAGCTATATGTTTTTCCGTTGTCGTTAAAGTCGATTCTTTTTAGCAAAATACCATTTTTAACTTCTTTGGTTATACTAAATTTAATACCATCAACTACCTTTTGCTCATAGGGAACCAAGCTATCCAACACACCATCTACATTCATAAAATCAATTACCAAAAGGCCATTCGGTTTTAGTATTTGGTGAACTTGGCGCATTACATTTTGATTGGTAGCATCACAATCAAAATAACCAAAACTGGTAAATAAGTTTAAAGCAACATCATACATATCTTGATATGGCAGAAGTCTTAAATCTTGAACCTCAAAATGCAACCTGCTGTTTTCAGATACTTTTGCGGCAACAATACTTCGAGAGGCTAAATCAACACCCATCACATCAAACCCCAAGCTATTTAAATAAATACTATGGCGGCCTTTGCCACAAGCCAAATCAATCAATTTTTGCTCGCGCATGAGCGCCAAACGATCTACCAAGTTTCTTAAAAAAAACTCTGCTTCACGCTCATCGCGGTTTTTGTATAAAATGTGATAATAGGGCGAGTCGAACCACTCGCTAAACCATTCTTTATTAACCTGCATTGATTGGGCAAGTTTAGTTTTTTTATGCCTAATACCGAAAGCATATCTCCAAATGGTTAATAAAATAGGACTAAACAGCAGCCATACCTTTATTAAGTATGGGGATTTTTAGCGGTGTTTTAGTTATCTAATTAGGATAATAAAGTTAATTTCACATCAAGCAGCAACGTTATCAACGAATTACAAATCAAACTTGGTTAAGCAACATTCAAATGATATTTTTGCCGTCCCTAAAAAACACTGTAACGTGACTTTAATTAAATCAATTTCAGGCATTAGAGGTACAATTGGCGGTAAAGCGGGCGATGCCCTTACCCCTATTGATGTGGTAAAATACACTGCAGCCTTTGGTAGCATTATTAAAAAAGATAAAGAAACTTGCCGCATTGTGGTAGGCAGAGACGCCCGTATTAGTGGCGATATGGTAAACCGTTTGGTTACTGGAACCTTAATTGGCTTAGGCATTGATGTAATTGACCTTGGATTAAGCACCACGCCAACCGTTGAGTTAATGGTTACTGAAGAACATGCCGATGGCGGTATTATTTTAACAGCCAGTCATAACCCTAAACAATGGAATGCCCTTAAGTTGTTAAACGAAAAAGGAGAATTTATTAGTGATGAAGTAGGTAAACAAGTGCTTGCTTTGGGCGATAAGGCTGAATTTGATTTTGCTCCAGTTGATAAAATAGGTATCGTAACAGAAAGACGCAACACCATTAAAAAACATATTGATAAAATTCTTGCATTAGAGTTGGTTGATGTGGAAGCTATTAAAGCCAAAAACTTTAAAATAGTTGTTGATGCCGTAAACTCTACAGGAGGCATTGCAGTGCCTATGTTGTTAAAGGCATTGGGTGTTAATGATATTGTAGAAATATACTGTACCCCTGACGGAAAGTTTCCGCATAACCCAGAGCCATTGCCCGAAAACTTACATGAAATATCTAACCAAGTGGTTCGTTCAAAGGCCGATTTAGGTATTGTGGTTGATCCAGATGTGGATCGTTTGGCACTGGTAAACGAAGATGGCAGCATGTTTGGCGAAGAGTATACATTAGTTGCTGTTGCAGATTATGTGCTTAAAAATGTAAGTAACGAAACTTTAGAAAGATTAGGCCATAAACGCAACAGTGTTTCTAACCTATCATCAACTCGTGCCTTATTAGATGTAACCGAAAAATACAAAGGCAGCTACAGTGCAAGTGCCGTTGGCGAGGTTAATGTGGTTCAAATGATGAAGGATACACAAGCTGTAATTGGTGGCGAAGGCAATGGTGGCATTATATATCCGGAGAGCCATTATGGTCGTGATGCACTGGTAGGAATAGCATTGTTTTTAACTCATTTGGCAAAATCAAATAAACTATGTAGCATATTGCGCAATAGTTACCCTGATTACTTTATTGCCAAAAAGAAAATAGAATTAACCCCTGAAATTAATTTAGATGGGTTAATGCAAAAGGTGCAAGATAAATACAGCAAACAACCTATTAATACCGTTGATGGGGTAAAAATAGCGTTTGATACGGAATGGGTTCATTTGCGCAAATCAAACACCGAACCTATTATTAGAATTTATGCCGAAAGCAAAAGTGAAGCTACCGCTAACCACTTAGCCGAAAAGCTAATTATGGATATGAAACAATTTATTAAATAAAGTTAATTAATAAAAATGTGGTGTAGCAACCACGTATGATAAACTAAAATAGCATGGCATTAAAGTGTGGAATTGTAGGATTACCCAATGTAGGTAAATCAACCCTGTTTAACTGTTTAAGTAACGCTAAAGCACAAGCGGCTAACTTTCCATTTTGTACCATAGAGCCCAACGTTGGAACCATTACCGTGCCGGATGAGCGCATGAATGAGTTAGCGAAACTGATTAACCCACAACGTATTGTTCCTACCACCATAGAAATTGTTGACATTGCTGGATTGGTTAAAGGTGCCAGTAAAGGCGAAGGCTTAGGTAATATGTTTTTGGCCAATATTCGCGAAACAGATGCTGTTTTACATGTGTTACGTTGTTTTGATAACGATAACATTATTCACGTTGATGGCAGTGTAAACCCGATACGCGATAAAGAAATTATTGATACAGAATTACAGTTAAAAGATTTAGATAGTATTGATAAAAAATTACAACGCATTAGTCGTGCTGCTAAAACAGGCGATAAAGATGCTGCGAAAGCAGAAGCCGCTTTATTAAAATATAAAAACCATTTAGAGTCTGGACAATCAGCTCGTAATTGCGCTGTTACCGAAGATGAAGCGAAGTTTGTAGAAGATATTTATTTATTAACGGCAAAGCCTGTATTATACGTTTGTAACGTTGATGAAGCATCGGTAGTAAATGGGAATAAATATGTTGATCTGGTAAAAGAAGCTGCTGCCAAAGAAGGTGCAGGTATGATTATGATCAGCGCTGCCATAGAATCTGACATTGCGGGATTGGAAAGTTTTGAAGACCGACAAGCCTTTTTAGCCGATATGGGTTTAACAGAATCTGGCGTAACCAAGTTGATTAAAGAAGCCTACAAATTACTTAATTTAATTACTTACTTTACTGCAGGCGTTCAAGAAGTAAGGGCATGGACCATTACTAGAGGATTTAAAGCACCACAAGCAGCAGGTGTTATACACACCGATTTCGAAAAAGGTTTTATTAGAGCAGAGGTAATTGCATACAACGATTTTATTTCTTACAAATCAGAAGCAGCGGTTAAAGAAGCTGGTAAAATGCGTGTGGAAGGAAAAGAATACACCGTAGCAGATGGTGATGTAATGCACTTTAGATTTAATGTTTAATAACACTATTTATTTATGAAAAAACTATTAATTGCCCTTTTATTTTTGGTTACTGCAGTAAGCGTAGCCGAAGCACAAAAACCAAAGAAACCAAAATTAACAGACGGATTGTATGCCGAAATGCAAACCACACGTGGTACCATTTTATTGCGTTTGGCCATGGATAGTGTACCTATGACTGTTGCCAACTTTGTAGGCCTTGCAGAAGGTAAAATTAAAAATACCGCTAAAGCAGAAGGCGTTCATTACTTTGATAGCTTAAAGTTTCACCGTGTAATTGCCAAATTTATGATACAAGGTGGTGATCCATTAGGTAACGGACAAGGCGGACCAGGTTACAGTTTTAAAGATGAGTTTATTCCACAATACCAATTTACAGGACCAGGCATTTTAGCAATGGCCAATGCAGGTGCTGGAACAAACGGAAGTCAGTTTTTTATAACCCACGTAGCTACACCCTGGTTAGATAACCGCCATACCATATTTGGTTTTGTGGTATCAGGGCAAGATGTGGTAGATGCTGTGCAACAAGGCGACTACCTGGTAAAAGTTAAAATGATACGCAAAGGTAAAAAAGCAAAAAAGTTTAATGCTGCAAAAGTATTCGAAGAGTTAAGATCAAAATAAAACGCACTTCATTTTTCATCAAAAATCCCGTTAGTTCACTAGCGGGATTTTTTTTGTAGTTCATTTTTGAGCTTACCATAAATCACAAGCTCTGCACTTAACGAACTCAGGGCTTTATGGCGGAGCTTTTCGCGATGCAAGCTTGTCACGAGAACCTGTGCTCGGGTGAAACTGCTTCTTCCGAAATTTCGAAACTTAAGCCGAATTATATTTCCAAACAATAATTTATAATGATAAAATAAACACCAAATGAAAGAGGTGCTGTCCAGCTAGGAAATCTATCATTTAAGGCTTTAGGTCAGCCATGACTAATAGTAACTACTTGCATTTCCCATATTAAAAGCTTTATTTAGTGAAGTGAACTATTTAATAAGATTGAACCCAAACCAGACTCAAAAACAACTCAAATTTACACGCATGTTAGTAGCGAACAATTAGGTAAAATAACCAGTCCATTAAACAAATTAAAATTAGATGACTAAAAATATTGTGCCCCACAAAAATGATCAATTAGGTCACATCATATCCCTTAGAAGGCAATATTTTGCACCTCGTCAATAAATTAGTGGCACATATAAGTAAGTTACCTGAAATGTTTGCACCCCTCTCGTACTAAAATAGGTTGACTAAAAATCAAGAAACAAGTAATACAACAAATTAAAGAAAGATAACATGCGCACAATTATTTCACTTTTATTTTTATTTTTTTATGGCACATTATTTTCTCAAACCCAGATTTCACAGGACAATTTTGAAGGAACCAGCAGTATCCCTTCTTGGTTTGGTGATGATTGTATTATAGATACTACTTTCAACAATCCTTATCCGATTGGAAGTAATACCTCTGCAAAAGTTTTAAAATATTCAGATGTTGGTGGACTTTACGCTAATGTGAGATTTGATGCTGGTTTTAATTTTAATTTATTGACAAGTAGTGTGTTTTCTCTAAAAGTATATGTGCCTTCAAATGGAATTACAGGAAACCAAAACAATCAAATTTCATTAAAACTTCAAAATGGTGCTATACCTGAACCTTGGACAACTCAATGTGAAATTATTAAGCCCATACTTCTGAACCAATGGCAAACAATAACATTTAATTTTGCTACAGATACTTTTATAAATTTCAATCCCAACTCACCAAATCCACTAAACAGATTGGATTTTAGCCGGGTTTTAATTCAATTAAATGGAGAAAATAATACCTCAAATGTGCTGGCCTACATTGATGATTTTTTATACTCTGGAGCAATTTCTACATTTAATAATTTGGTTTGGAGTGATGAATTTGATGGAAATGGAGCTGTTAATAGTTTAAATTGGTTTCATCAAACTCAGCTACCAAATGGAACTAGTTGGTACAATAACGAATTACAACACTATACA
>CANLLM010000022.1 GCA_947491825.1 Bacteroidota bacterium | reverse complement strand
CCAGTTTTTCCTGATGAATGCATTACATTATGGTGGGTAACGTTAATCCAAGAATTATCGTAAGCGGTTTGTTTATCAATAATTTTCCACGGATTTTGTTCGTTTGGTTTCATTGGTTTTCTTTTTGTATTTTGCACCAAATAAAACTAAAATTATGAGTACTAAAAATGCCTTTGTTACATTGTTTGGTTTGATGTTGGTTATCATTGGATCAGCATGCTCAAAAAGTAGTAATGACGATACAACGCCACAGCAACAAATTGTTACAATCGACTCATCTGAATTTAACGGGCGTTTAAAAGCTGAAGTGCGTGATGTAAATAATAATGTAGAAACTAATGCAATAGTTTACCTCTTTGCAAACTATAGCGATTTGGTAAATAATTTGTCGCTAAATTATATCTATACTAATAACTCAGGCGTAGTTGATTTTGGTTACTTGTTGCAAGGTAATTATTACGTAATGGCAAGAAATTTATCTGGCTCAGTGGCTCGAGATACAGCTGCAGTGCAGGTTACAAGTAGAAGAGAAATTACCAGAATAATGCGCTTATCATATTAATGATTACTTAGCTTCTATACCGTAACGTTTACTGTATTTCTTATATAATTCTGTTTGTTTATTCTCTAAATCACATTCTACACCATTTATAAAAGCATGTATTAATGTGCTTTCTTTCATATTTAACACGTCACCTTCAGTTATAATGAGTGTTGCATTTTTATTAACTTCAATTGTTCCTGTACTTTTATCGTTACCAGTAATTTTTGCGGCATTCTCGGTAATAAGCTGAAGTGCTTGCTCCGGACTAATTCCGTAAGCAGCGCAAGTTCCCGCCGTATACATCACATTTCGGCTTTCCCAACTTCCGCTAAAACCTATTGATACTAAAATACCCTTATTAAACAATAGTGCAGTTGTTTTATAGGGTTGATCAACATCATGGTGGTTTCTGTTGGGCAGGCTATGTATCAAATTCACAATTACAGGAATATTACTTTGTTTGATTTCATCAGCTACTAAATGGGCATCACTACCTGTAACCAAAGCCGATTTTATAGGTTGATGTTGTTTTATAAACTGCATAGCTTCTAGGATACCTTTGGCCGAATTGGCATGTACATAAAGTACTTTGCGCTGCTTAAACAAATCTTGCATGGCTTGTAACCTAAGATTAGTTTCATCGTTATCCGATTTAAATTGGTATTGTTTTGCTTCAGCAAAGAAGGTAATTAGTTTTGCTTGCTGCTCTATTAAATATTTTTGCTGCTCTTTAGGATCTTTTGCAAAGTGGTTTATTTCAGGCCAGTTAATATGAATTCCATCTTCGTTCATTACTGCGTCTTCCCAATTCATGGCCTCAGTTTTTACAATACATGAAGTACCCGAAACTAATCCTCCTTGTGGAACTACTTGCATGTACGTTATACCATTAAACTTTGCTGTAGGAACCACACGCGAATCGGTATTGTAGGCTATTAATGAGCGCACGTTAGGATTTATTTCTCCAGTTTCTTTATAGTCGCGGGTTGAACGAACCGCATCAATCTCATTTAATCCCAGATACGTGTTTAATAAAAATAATCCAGGGTAAACATGTTTGCCAGTTGCATCAATTATGCGTGCATTTTTATAACTATTGCGCATGATGCTATCAACAAATACAATTTTACCGCTATCAAAAGCCACGTAGGCATTATTAATGGTTTTTCCATTGCCAATATGTACCGTTGCCCCTTTTATGATTACTGGTATTTGCTGTGCATGAGAAGTAAAGGCTAATACAAAAAATATGATGAGTATGAAATAGTTTCTTTTAATCATTGCAATGGTAATTAGGTTCTTGTTCTGATATGTGAGTTTGTGTATCAGCGCCATTTTTTTGTGCTTGTAAAATGTTGCTTATTAATCGTGCTCTTGTTGCTGCTACCTGCTTTCTTAGCAACTCGTCTGTTTGGGTGCTGTAATAACAAATGCCGTCTACAAAAGTCATTTCAGGTTTTGCATATATACTTAATGGATTATTATTCCATAATACAATATCTGCATCCTTACCTTGTTTAATACTTCCTGTTCGGCTATCAATACGCAGCATCTTAGCGGGGTTAAGTGTAACCATTTTCCAAGCCTCTTCTTCAGTTACTTTACCATATTTTACAATTTTAGCTGCTTCATGGTTTAATCGCCTACCCATTTCAGCATCATCACTATTTATGGCTACGGTTACGCCCATTCTATTTAGTATAGCAGCATTCTGTGGTATAGCGTCAATAACCTCATACTTATAAGCCCACCAGTCGGCAAATGTACTTGCATTAACTCCGTGTTTTTTCATTTTATCGGCTACTTTATAGCCTTCTAAAATATGAGTGAATGTATTTACTTTAAAACCAAATGTATCTGCCACATGCATTAACATATTTATCTCACTTTGCACATAACTATGGCATGTAATAAAGCGGTTGTTATTTAAAATTTCAACTAGTGCATCTAGCTCTAAATTTTTACGTAAATTTTTATCTATTTTTAGTTTGCGTTCATATTCTCTGGCACGGGTAAATGCATCAATAAATACTTGCTCAACCCCCATGCGGGTTTGCGGATACCTTGTAGTAGCACCATCACCCCAGTTTGCTTGTTTTACATTTTCGCCCAAAGCAAACTTTATAAACTTGGGCGCGTTTTCAATTTTCAATTTTTCGGGCGAAGCACCCCAACGTAATTTTATTAAGGCACTTTGTCCTCCAATTGGATTAGCGCTTCCATGTAGCAACTGCGCTGCAATAACACCTCCAGCTAATTGGCGGTAAATATTAATATCATCGGCATTAACTGCATCGCTAATTCTAACCTCACTTGTTACTGCCTGGGTGCCTTCGTTAACACCTTGTGTTATGGCAATGTGAGAGTGCTCATCAATTATACCATTAGTAAGGTGTTTACCTGTAGCATCAATTACTTCGCAATCGCTACATAGTAATCGTTTTCCAATAGCAGCAATCTTACCATTTGCAATAATTACATCGGTTTGTGTTAGTATACCTTGCTGTTCATTAGTCCATATGGTGGCGTTTTCAAAATGCACCTTTTTAGCTTGTGGTAAAATGTTGTTTCCAAAATCATTAAACGGATACCAAATTAAACTATCGCTTAAAATGGTAACAGTGTCCTTTAATTCTTGTTTTTTATTTTGGTTTGATGCTGCAATTGCAATCCAATTTTCAACTGTTTGATTTGATAAACGAATAAACCCAGACAGTTCTTTTATGTTGTATGGATATTGTGTGCTATCAATTCTAGCAGCAGTAGCGGTATAGTTTATTAATGTTTTTCCATCCAATATAAAGTTCGCTATTCCTGCATTATAGGAAGCCTTAAGCTTGAATGTATCGTTATTGATTGTAGCAATGTTCTTTTTTAAATCCAATAATATGTTGCTATCAATTTTGTATTCATCGGCAAGTATAACATCTGGTGTATTATTTGTTTTGTGTGATTTGCCTTGTATTATAATTTCCATAATAGAAGTTCCATCATCAAACAAATCGCCATCGCAAATAATAAAATTAGCGATTTTACCCTCTTTTAAATCACCCAAATTACTTGCATTAATAAACGCTGCAGGATTTTCTGTAAGTGCCTTTAGTGCTTCTTGTTTAGGCAGACCGTATTTAACTGCTTTTCTAATATTATTTAAAAATTCACTCTCTTTACTTCCGTATGAAGTAATACAAAACTTAACATTGTTTTTCCATAAAAAGTATAAGTTAGCAGGTGCCAATTCCCAATGCTTTAAATCACTTGTAGAAACAAGTTCTGCATCAAAAGCTGTATTTATTTTATATGGTTTGGGAAAATTAACCGGAACAATTAAAGGCAAATTTGTTTGTTTAATCTCTTGTACAAGTTGGTATTCATCACCATTTGTTTTTAAAATATATTGGGCATTAAACTCCTTTGCAATAGCCGCTGCACGCAAAACATTTTGCTTATTACCTGCATCAAAAATTACGGGTAAATTACTTAGGCTTACAAACGCCTCTAGCGATAAATTTTTTTCTTTTTGTTGAGATATGTACCACTTTGCATCATAGTATGTTTGGCGTATTAATGCAATACTGCCCATTAATGATGATGGGTAAGGTTGTGGTGAATTACCTTTATTAAAACTAAAGGTCGAGGTGATATTATTTCCAATAATTGTAAAATGTGGTTCCTCATTTGCCGTTGTAACTAGTGCGGTGGTTCCCCTTAAAATTCCATCATGATTCCCAGTAATAACTGCTCCAATTCCCATTACTCTTAAAGCGCTGGCATCTTGATGGTTGTAATTGAAATATTGTGCTGCGTTAATCTCAGGCTTTATCGCCTCGTTCCATGCAAAGGCACCTGCTTTATTACTATTAAACTGTTCGCCATTATTCTTGTTCTTGTTAAATGACGGAATATCAATTCCATAATTACTATATAAATCGATAAAGGATGGATAAACAACCTTACCTTTTAGGTTTACCTCAATTGCATTTTTGGGCACAGCACCTTGTGCGGTAACTCGTTCTACTTTCCCCTTTTTTACAACAATGGTTGCATCGTTTAATACAGTATTAGCATTTATATACACAACGGCATGTGTGTATGCGATGTAGTTTACCGTGTTGTTTACGGGTCCATTAACATTAAATGTAGTTTGTGCTTTTATAACAATCGATGTTAATAAAAGAGCTACGTATATAAACAAAATCCTCATAAGGCAATATATAAAATTGTTGCAATATAAAATGCAGACATAAAAAAACGCACGGCATAGGCCGCGCGTTTCAAGGTTTTTTTATCTATACTTATCTCAATAATGTAATAGATCCTGAATAGGTGTATTTTTTTCCGTTAAAGCTTGTAGCATTTATTTGGTAAATGTATACATCTTGCGGGCACTCTGCACCTGAATTATTTACCAAACCATTCCATCCAATATCTGGATCCAAGGTCGAGAACACTTGTTGTCCCCAGCGATTAAAAACATAGACTTCTATTGTTTTAAATCCTGCAGCATATACGCGGAATTTATCATTACATTCTGGGAAGGTTGGATCTACACATGGATTAGAGTTGGCACCAAACACTGGTCTAAATGCGGATGGAATAAATACGGTAATATCAGGTTCGATACAAACTGTTCTTATTGCTTCATCAATACATCCACCAGGCATAGTGGTAACAGTTAAGTATGTTGGGATATCGCAAGACACTGTATCAAAAGCAATGTTTTGAGGATCTTTTTCGTTAAGAATTCTGTCTGGCCCTTTACCTGATCCGGTGTATTGTGGGTCTGGTCCAAAATTCCATCTGTATTTCATGGTTTGGTTATCGGCTAAAGTAGAAGTATTGAAAAAATCAAACTCTGGCTTAGCAATAGTTGTCCTCTGTGGATTGGTATAAAAAGATGCTTGAGGAACATCATATACGGTAATACTATCAATATACGCTGAAATACAACCAGCTGGTGTTACTACTTTTAGCTTAATTACTCTTTTGCCATATGTAGCAAGTGTACTGATAATAGCCGAATCTCCTGGAGCAAACTGGGTTTCGCTTGTTCCGTTAATTAGGTACCAGTTGTATGTACTATTTCCCACACCAGCGCCTTCTGCCGCAAGGTATGAAGTTTGAGGAGCACAACCTACACAACTATCACAGGTATATTTAGGATTTGGTTCAGGATTAATATCTAAATGCACATTTGCTGTAGTTGCAGCGCATACCCCGTTGTTGGTAGTACTTGCAGTTGCTATTACAAATTGCTTATCTGAATCGCCCGGTTTTGTAAACTTGTATTTTGGTGTTAACGAAGCATCATCATCATAAGTACCTGTTCCATCGTGTGTCCATTTTAATCCATAAAATACAGGAGAAACATTAGCAAATAGATCAAATGGAATAGTATCATAATCGCATTTTGGCAAAACATTGTCTAATGATAATGATGGTGGTTGTTGCACAAAAGTTATGATAGAATCATATCCTGTACAGGTAGTACTTAATTTTGTTATCGAGTAGTTATAGTAAGCTGTATAACTATTTTGTGGAATAACTAATGGGTCTTGTACATTAAATAGACCTGTTGCTGAAACCCCAACTCCAGAAAATAGGCCAACTCCTCCAACAGGGGTAGCTGTTCCTGTAAATTGGATGCTTGAAGCTGTTTTACAAATAGAATCATTCGTTCCTGCAATTGCATAGGTAATATCTACGTCAGGTAGTTTAATGATTTCCATATTAGCACTATCGCGAGCAGCACAACCCGTTGCATCATCTGTGTAATATAATTTCCAAATGCCACCATTAAGTGGCACTATAGGATTTTGCGCATCAAAATTAAGTTTACTTACAATGGCATTATTCATACTATTCGGAAGTTGTCCTGGTGCAAAGCTCCAATAAGTAGAACCTGGTATGGTAGAATTTGTTGTAGCACCTGAATATAATGCTATTGGAAAAATTGGTTCGTTTTTACAAACAGCAAAGTCTAAACCAGCATCAACTATAGGTGTAGGAACAACTAACATATTCATTGAATCTACATTTACGCAACTTTTTAGTCCGGTTGAAGGTGCAGGTAAAGTATAGTTAATGGTGTAAGTATATCTTAAAACATTGGGTGTCGGGGCTAAGTTAACGCCTGATAATCTTTGATCGTATGAGAAGCTGGTTGTGTTTGCATTTTCAACCGTGGTAACAAGACCCGCACCTTGCGAAATAGACCAAATACCAACTTTACCTGAAGGATCTTGTGGATTATGCTTATGATTTGCAAATTTTAAAGAGTAAGTACCTACCTTATTAATACATACAGATGTATCAGAACCTGCCGATGTTTTAGGTAGAGAAAATACACGAATTAAAGTGGAGTCTTCTCTTAAACAGGCACCTTGATCAGCTGGACCTCGGTATGCGTATTTGAGGTAATAATTTTTACTTGCACCAGTAATTTGAGTTTGCATGGTAGCGTAAAAAGTATCTTGTGGTAAGTTAGGTAAGCTATCTACAATTAGCATAGTAGTATTGCCTGTAATAGATAATGCTCCTGGAGCATTATTAAATGCCCATCCGCCAATACCACCTTGTTGGTTAGCAGGTGTTACTAATCTAAATGGCAATACCAATTCTCGTTCGCTTCTGCAGAGATTTTGCGGTTGTGTTGGCGATAAATTTGGTAACGGCCTTGCTATAACCCGAACCGTATCGGTGTTGCTACACTCTAAGTAACTTGAGGCAGTATCTGGAAAAGAATAATACGCGGTTACCACATAATCTGTAGTAATATTAGGCGATGCTCTATAGTTGGATGAATAGCCTTTGGCTTGCACATTAACCAAAGTTGGGCCTACAATTCTATCCCATTTATACTTATACCCCCCTCTTGCTAAAAGGCCAACAGTATCTTTCGGACATACAGAAGTATCAGATCCTGCATTGACAACGATTGGTAGATTAACACGTAAATTAAATGTATCGCGCTTCCTACAACCAAATGTATCAACCATAAGTAGCACATATGTTCCAGAATCTTTCTTAACAATAGATTGTACAGAATCATTGGCTTCCAAACTGTTGTTTTTAAACCAGGTGTAAGAAGCAACGTTGCCATTATTATTCCCTGCATTAAGCGTAAATGATTGACCTGCGCATATACGCGCTGTATCAGGGCTAAATAAAGGTATAGGGAGTTGTTTGATTTCTAAAACAGTACTATCATAGTATTTACAGCCCCTTAAGTCTCGTATTTCTACTATGTATTTAGTATTTGAAGTGTCGGGCGCATCGTAGTTGTTACCATTGTTTTGTATCGGTCCTTTTACAGGTGCGTTTGTTCGGGCATTGCGATACCAAGTATATGTGTATGGAGCCACACCGAATTTACCCTCTGATTTTAAATTAATCACAGTGCCTTTGCAAGTAAAAGTGTCTTTAACATTTACAACCACAGGCGTATCTACAGTGATGGTATCTGTATATACTTTTGTGCAAAACTGGCCTGGTGTATATCCTGGCGTAGAGACAATGTACTGTACTAAATATTTACCCCCCTTTGTGTAGGTAAATGTATCAATAATAATTGGCCTAGGATCAGTTATTGGTCCTGTAGGGTTAGGGCCAGGATTAAGTGCTTTTAGTGGAATTGATCTGAATCCTCCAGAAAAATTATAATCGTAGGGATTAATGGCAATTTTCATTGAAGCCGAAGCGAACGTTTGTTTAACTTCCGTTTTTCGAGCCCTGTAAACCCATTTTCCACAATATAAATCTAGTTTTACACCATCTGCTTTTGGGGTTGGTAAAACACGAATACTAAAAGAACGTGTTACGCGACCAACATTTGGACAGAATTTATCAGCACCCGTTACCGTAAAATAGTAAGGAAGCGTTCTTCCATCACTTTCTTCTGTTTGCCAACAAAATTGCCAAGAGTCTTCTCTAGGTCTTGGCAGGCCTGCCCCAACTGGGTAGGTAGGTTGAAATGTTAACTTACCTGGTCTAACTATACCTTGGTTCCACGACATAAAAGTGGTATCATACCTCGGAAGGAGTGGGTAAACATCCGTATCTTTGGCAATTACGGTAAAGCAAAGCTGTTCGCCTGCGCATATCGCATAATCATAAATGGGTTTATTGTTTGGCCCAGACGGAAGTGTGGCTATGCGTGGCGGATTATTGCCTGGGCAATTAAATACATAAAGCTGTAAATCTCGCTGTGTAATACCAACTAAAACGGGAACCCCATTTGCATCATAGGACCATTGCTTGACTCGCACATTTAGGTTTCCGTATATATAACCTGTTGTATTATTTAAGGCGTTTAAGCTGATGTCTCCATTCACCGAATCAATAACTACGTATGGTCCATTTGGTTGTGGGAAATTAATATGCGGAGGTTTCGTAGAATTTAGGGGGAAAGGGTAATTGGCACTGCCTGGTGGTTGGTAATTTACTAGGCCACCTCCTTGTTGTATAGAGGGTGATATTTCATAAGTTAAGGAATCATCATCAGCATCTATTGCCCCCATGTTAAATACATATTCTTGACCAGAGCATAAGGTGGCAACAGGCTCCTCTTTGAAGATAGGAGAATTATTTTTGCAAGGGTTTTGTGAACGATTAAATATATTAATGGTTGCTCCAATTCTAAATGATTGCCCACTAGATCCTGCTAAGTTCCAAATGTTATCATTGCGGCAGCAAAGTTCCCAAAACACATCCCAATAAGCGCAGTTGCTATTGTTTAGTGAGGCCATACTTAAGTTTAAAGTGCCCTCAAATACGTATTTTTCTATGGAGGGGTTATAAGGACCTCCTGTAACTTGCCCAAGGTTATTACATCCATTTTTTGCTAAATTACCGCATAACGCCACGTTTGCCTTACCAATGTCTTCAACCTTTACCAATGATAAAGTTAAAGGCACGTTGTTTGGGTTAGCAACACAACCTGCTGGATTTAGTGTTGTATTTGGTCTCGCTGTCATGGGAGCAGTACAGCCCATATTTGAACATAGGGATGCACCATTACAGTAACGAAAAATGGTTAACCTCATTTTCCAAATGCGCGGCCCTGTGCATTCATACTCTACATCGCCTCCAACCACGTGGGATGCATATGTAGAAGAGTTACTCAGTACCATCGCTAGTGTTAGTAAAAGTAGCAGCGAAACTCTTTTAAATATAGTAATTGGTTTATTCATACTCTTGTAATTATTTTAAACGTGACTTTATTTCGGCTCAAATACAAATCAAACATACAATATTAACCACTTAATTTTTTCTTAAGAATCTAATTTAAGAACAATTTAAGACGTTTGTTTTTAGTTATAATTGCTGTTAATCAATCGTTACTACGTTACCCAAATGAACTTAGCGCAAGAAACATTTAAATCATATAATAATCAGCCATTTAATACAGATTTATTTGATGTTAAATTGGTTGATGCTAGCCTGGGTGGTTTGTGGCGTTACCATCAATTTTTGCCAGTTGATTTTAAAGATGCGGTAACTTTAGGGGAGGGGTTTACGCCATTGCTGCAAGTTAAATTTTTTGGCAAGCAAGTTTTTGTAAAACAAGAGCAGCTATTTCCTACAGGTTCCTATAAAGATAGAGGAGCAAGTGTGTTGATGAGTTATGCCAAAAAAATAGGCGTAAGGCATGTGGTGCAAGATAGTAGTGGAAATGCGGGCTGCTCGATTGCTGCATACGCTGCAAATGCTGGAATTGGCTGCGATATCTTTGTTCCTGCAGCTACCAGTAGTGCAAAGTTAGTGCAGGTTCGAGCTTATGGTGCAAACCTAGTTTTGGTTGATGGGGATAGAGAAGCCACTGCCGCAGCAGTATTATTGGCAGCACAAAAATCCTATTATGCCAGCCATTGTTACAATCCATATTTCTTACAAGGTACCAAAACATTTGCCTATGAAGTTTGCGAACAAATGGGCTGGAAAGCGCCCGATGTTGTTGTACTACCTGCTGGAAATGGAACGCTGATACTTGGTTGTTATATAGGGTTTAAGCATTTGTTTGAAAGCAACGTTATTACCAAAATACCTAAAATAGTTGCTGTGCAAGCAGTGCATTGTGCACCGCTTTATGATGCTTGGAAACTAGGCTTAAACGAACCTGTAAGAGTTAATAGTGGCCACACATTGGCCGAAGGTATTGCCATTGCAGAACCAATAAGAGGTAAAGAAATGATCGATGCTGTTAATAAAACGCAAGGGGTTTTTGTAACAGTTAGTGATGATGAGATTATTAGTGCGCTGAAGGTGTGTAATTTACAAGGGTTTTACATTGAACCCACAAGTGCTGCTACAATTGCTGGCTTTATGAAGGCACAAGCAATAGTGGAAGGGGAAACTTGGGTAACATTATTTAGCGGTCATGGTTTAAAAAGCACCGAAAAGATATTGGCCATATTAGATGCCTAACCTTAAATGATTTGTTTGTTTTTAATCACCATATCGTACACTTTTTCGTATTCAGGTAATATTTTATCGATGTGAAATTCAAGTGCTCGTTTTTTGGCATTGTGTTTAAATTCTAACAGCCGTTTTTCATCGCTTAAAATATAAAGTGCTTTTTCTGCCATGCAATTTAAATCACCTACATCGCATAAAAAACCAGTAACACCATCAATATTTAATTCAGGAATACCACCTGCATTACTACTCACAACCGGCACTTCGCAGGCCATTGCTTCTAGTGCAGCCAAACCAAAACTCTCGGTTTCACTGGGCATTAAAAACAAATCACAAACAGATAAAATTTCTTCTACTGGATCTTGTTTGCCTAAAAATATAATTTTATCACACAATTCTAACTCGCGGCATAATATTTCAATTTGTTGCCTTTCGGGTCCATCGCCTACCAATAAAAGTTTGGAAGGAATTTGCTGCACCACCTTTGCAAAAGTTTTTACAACATCTTCCACACGTTTAACTTTTCTAAAGTTACTGGTGTGTACCAATAATTTTTCGCCTTGAGAGGAAATGGCCTTGCGAAAATGTTCACGAGGTTTTTTACTAAAACGTTCGAAATCTATGAAATTAGGTATAACCTTAATTTCTTTAGTCACCTTAAAATGCTTGTAGGTGTCTTGTTTTAATGAGTCGGAGACGGAAGTAATGGCATCCGACATATTTAATGAATATGTTACTACTGGGGTAAAGGAAGCATCCTTACCTACCAAGGTAATATCAGTACCGTGCAGGGTAGTAATAATAGGAATATGAATACCCTCTGCGGCTAAAATTTGTTTTGCGAATATGGCTGCTGATGCATGCGGGATGGCATAATGCACATGTAAAACATCTAGCTTTTCAAATTTCACCACGTCAACTAATCTGCTCGTTAGCGTAGTTTCATAAGGAGGAAAATCAAACAATGGGTAACTGCTCACATATACTTCGTGATAAAATAGGTTATTGGTGAAAAAATCTAAACGAGCAGGTTGTTTGTAGCTGATAAAATGCACCTGATGCCCACGTTCGGCAAGTGCTTTACCTAGTTCCGTTGCAACAACTCCACTACCACCGTATGTTGGATAACAAACTATTCCTATTTTCATGTTTTAACTTTGAGGTTACAAAGATGAAACTTTCGAGTTAAGTTTTTGTGTTGGCGGCACATTTACTTTGTAAGTTGTTGTCTACTAATAATAAAACTAAACGAAATTTGTTTAGCGTAATCAGGAGTTGATTGATATTTTTATTAATCAAAGATAAATGCTTCGTAAATGGCATCTTGTAAGTTTGTTCTTACATTCATCTCAATCAGCTTTTTGTTTTCTGGTGAGGGGTGAACACGATTAGATAGGAACACAAATACTAGTTTAGATTTGGGGTCAACCCAGGCACAAGTCCCCGTAAAACCAGTATGTCCAAATGTATATGGAGAGCATTGCTTACTGGTAGGGCTGGCTTTTTTAAAATCTGTTTCGGGTTTGTCGAAACCCAGCCCCCTGCGCGATTTGCCATGCTTTTTGGTAAAGTAGTTGATGGTACTTTCTTTTAAAATTCGCTTACCTCCATATTCACCCCCATTTAATAACATTTGCATAATTACAGCCACATCATTTGAACTTGCAAATAATCCAGCATGTCCGCTAATTCCTCCCAGCATAGCAGCTGTTTGATCATGCACTGTACCAGTAACCAATTGCCACCTAAAAAAAGTATCCATCTCTGTAGGTATAACCCAATCAGCATTTATTTTATTTATTGGGTTAAATGTTAGGTTGGCTAAATTAAGTGGCTTGTATACGTGTTCGTTTAGAAACGAATCGATCGGTGTTTGTGTGATGTTTTCTATGGCTTTACGCAACAAGATAAAACCAATATCAGAATAAACATAGTTGCCTTTAGGCTTCACTTCACTTTTTAAAATGGCATCCCAAACAAATTGCTCATAATCATTATGCATAAATAAATTTGGCGCTACCTGTTTATTGTATATGCTATCGTTTGTGGTTTGATAGATAATGGGATTAGGTTTGCCATTTATCAATGTGCCTTTATAAATGGGTATATAGGCCAGTAATCCTGCTTGATGAAGCAACACATCATACACCGTAATTTCATCTTTATTGGTGCCATTCAACATAGGTAAGTAAGTACTTAATTTTTCCTCTAGTTTTATTTTATGTTGATCATACAAATGCATCACTGCAAGTGTGGTGGCCAATACTTTTGTTAATGATGCTACATCATATAGGTGATGGTTTTTTACAGCAGAAATATTATCGTATGTGTGAGAACCAAATGATTTCTGATAAATAACTTTACCTTGCTTAGCCACCAATATCTGACATCCTGGAGTAGCCCCTTTTGATATGGCTTGCTTAGCGATACTGTCTAACTTATCTAACGCATCACTATTTAAATCTGCTTCTTCTGGTAAAAGATAGCTAAATCTATCCAACGCGGTGGTTGTGATACCGCTTCCTAATGGAAAAGCATCACCCGAACTAACAGGCATGCGGCCTTTGGCGGCTATCCCGCCAAACAACACTTGTGCTGCCAATTGGTTGTATAATTCTAAATCTTCATAAGATACAATTACATTGCGTGCGTTTTGAAAATTATTTAGGATGTAAGGATTGCCATTACAAACCAATATTACTTTGCGCTGCGATTGAATGATTCGGTTTATAAAATCTATTTGTGGTTGAGTAAGGCCTAATTTTTTGCTTACAAATCTGCTTGTTGAGTGTATACTTACAATAACCAAGTTGTATTTTTCTAGTGCTAAATATAAGCTGTCGAAATTTGTACTCTTGTCTGTTTTATCAATACTAAAATAATCACTTTTGCAATAGTTTAAACACATTTCCTGAAAGGCTGTAAGTTGCTGAATACCTACACCGACTGTAGCAATTTTATACAATTCAGGATTTTTAATTGGGATAATATCATCCGAATTTTTCGCAACAATTATGCTGTTTTTGATAGCCTTTTTGATAATCTCAGGCGCATCACCAGAGTTTAAGTCTGCTGTTAAGTTGGTTAATTCAATTGGCTCGTATTTGTTTAATCCTGCCCAATATTTTGCCATTAACACACGCCTACAACTTTTTTCAATTTGTGCCCAGGTTAAAGAACTATCCAGTAAATGCGCTTTTATTTTACTCATACTTTCAGGCACATTCTCTACAAATAATAAAATATCATTTCCTGCCAATAATGCACGTGCGGCAACCTCGCCAGGAGGGTATAAATCTGCTACACCTTTCATGTTTAATGCATCGGTAATAATAATGCCTTCAAACCCCATTTCATTTCTAAGCAAGTCGGTAATAATTGTTTTTGATAATGATGAAGGCGTATTGCTTGTATCAAGTGCAGGTATATTTAAATGTGCGACCATTACACTCATTACGTTTTCGTCTATCAACTTTTTAAAAGGATATAGTTCTAAAGAGTCTAAACGTTTTCTGTTGGCTTTAATAACAGGTAAGCCATAATGAGAATCTGTTTCAGTATCACCATGTCCTGGAAAATGTTTTGCTGAAGCAATGATGTGCATGTGTTGTAAACCCTTGGCATACGCGGCACCAAGTTTGGCTACGGTATATTTATTCTCACCAAATGAGCGATCGTTTATTACTGGATTATTGGCATTATTGTTCACATCAACATCAGGTGCAAAGTTAAAATGTATGCCCATACGCTTGCATTGTGAACCAATACTTAATCCCATTTCGTAAACTAAATCAGGATTTGCACTTGCACCTAAAACCATCTGACGGGGATAAACAGGGGTGCTATCTAAACGCATACTTAATCCCCATTCTCCATCAATACCAACCAATAATGGGACTTTACTTTTACTCTGGAAATTGTTAGTTAGTGTGGCTTGTTTGTATGGAGTTCCTTTAAAAAAAATCAATCCACCAATTTTATAATCACGCACCAATGCTTCTATATCATTGAAATGGGCCGTATCGCGCATGGTCCATGCATCAACCATAAAAAGTTGTGCAATGCGTTCGTCATCGGTTAATGTATTATATACTGAATCAACCCAAGGATTACTTTTAGTCCAGTTTATTATACCGTTTTGCGCCCAACCAAAAATGGGTAACAAGGTGGTACAAAGTAAAATTATAGTTCTATTCATGTTTTCTGCTAAATAATAGCCTACTACTATCAACGACAAAAAACGTTAAAATTCATGTGGTTTTAATGCTTTTACAAACTAAGTTTTATACGTACATATTAACACTGCATTTTGTTTCGTACTTTGCAGGCGTATTTAAGTTATGAGTGATGTAATAAAATTATTGCCCGAGCATGTAGCCAATCAAATTGCAGCTGGTGAGGTTATTCAGCGTCCTGCCTCTGTGGTTAAGGAGTTACTGGATAATGCAATTGATGCAGAGGCTACCCTTGTTCAGTTAGTGATTAGGGAAGGCGGTAAGATATTCATTCAGGTAATTGACAACGGAAAAGGGATGAGCCCTACCGATGCGCGCATGTGTTGGGAGCGCCACGCAACTAGTAAAATAACCCAAACCGAAGATATATACCACATAAAAACAAATGGTTTTAGGGGTGAGGCTTTGGCCAGTGTAGCCAGTGTAGCGCAAGTAGAATTAAAAACTAAAAACGCTCAGGATGCTATTGGAACACTTATTTTAATAGAAGGTAGTGAAGTTAAAAAGCAAGAAGGTGTTGCTTGCAATCGAGGAACGAGTGTTGTGGTTAAAAACTTATTTTATAATATTCCCGCTCGCAGAAATTTCTTAAAATCAAATCCTGTAGAAACGCGCCATATTTTTGATGAGTTTACTCGGGCAGCTTTGGCTCACCCTGAAATTGCTTTTACCTTGCATAATAACAACGAAGAAGTATATAACCTTCGTGGGGGAGATTTGCCTCAGCGAATTGAACAGGTTTTTGGTTATAAAATAGGAGACCATCTATTAACCGCCTACGAAGAAACAACCATAGCCACCATAAAGGGTTATGTTGGAAAGCCTGAACATGCTAAGAAAACGCGTGGAGAGCAGTTCTTTTTTGTAAACAATAGGTTTATTAAAGATGCATATCTAAACCACGCGGTAATGAGTTGCTACGAGAATTTAATTAGTAAAGAGCAGTTTCCGTTTTATGTAATTTGTATTGATATTGATCCTACGCAAATTGATGTAAACGTACATCCTACTAAAACTGAGATTAAGTTTGAAGACGAACGCTCGTTGTACCAAATACTGCGTGCTGTTTGTAAAAAGGCCATAGGGGAACATTACCATGTACCAACTTACGTTCCTTCCAATGATGATTCCTTTTTAAATTTAGGTTCTCGTTTTACGCCAACACAAACGCCTAATAACTATCAGCCCAATTCAGAATCACCTCATGTTTCAAACCCTAATACAGGTGTTGGATTTAATAACAACAGAGATTCATTTACAGTTAACCGTACCCAAAATAAAGATTGGCAAGAGCTTTTTGGTATTTTAGAAAAGAAAGATACCATTGGAGATGTTGGGCCAAAACGATTCAACAAAACGATTGATGAGTTGGCATTGGAAGAGGAGCAAAACTCGGCTAGGCATTTTACGCAAATTCATGGTACTTTTATTTTATCACAAATAAAAAGCGGGGTAATGCTTATTGATATGCAAGCTGCACACGAGCGGGTATTGTATGAAAAATATATGCAGGCATTGCTTAACCAACCCATGGCCACCCAGCAAAAGTTATTTCCTAAAACCATTGCTCTAAATGCTGCTGATGCCATGTTATTAAACGATTTATTGGCTGATATCAGGGCGTTGGGTTTTGATGTGAATGATTTAGGAGGAAATACATTTTCTATTAATGGTGTTCCGGCAGAGTTAAACCATTACAACGAACAACATTTAGTTGATGAGGTTTTAGAAAATTATAAAAAACAATCAGGCAGTACAAAACACCAAAATATTGCGCGCATATTAGCGCAACGTGCATCGGTAAAACCCGGCACAAGACTTAGTGTTGAAGAAATGAATACTTTGGTTGATGAACTTTTTGCTTGCTCAGAAAACAAACTTTCGCCAAGCGGAAAAAGTTGTTTTAGTGCACTAACAATTGATGAAATTTACAAACTGTTAAACTAGCGATTTATGTTTAAACATAAGAATGTACTTCTTATACTTACGTTGTTGTTTATGCCTCTGGTTTTAATAGCCATTACTTTTGTATTATTTTATCACCAGTATAATGTTTTTCCTGATTCGAGTAAATGGTGTATTTGGGATTGTGGTTGGTACAATGGGATGCGTGAGCATGGTTATATTTATAAAGCAGGTCAACAAAATAATCTTGCATTTTTTCCTTTGTTTCCTCTGGTATGGAAGCTATTAAGTGTTGGAAATATTGGTATAGGAATAGTTAATTATTGTGTTTTTACATTGGCCACATTCTTTCTTGCAATCCATTACCATATTGCAACAAAAACAATAATAGTTTTTATGGCAGTTGGCTTAAGTTTCTTTTTTATGATTCCTTATACCGAAAGTTTTTTCTTTTTGGGTTCTGTACTTATTATGCTAGGCTTTAATAAAAATAATTATTTGTACTTAGTTATAGGCGCTTTAATTGCTATAGGAACTCGATCTGCTTCAATGATATTCTTATTATCCTTCGTGGTAATTTTGCTGTTGGCATTTATGCAGCAAAAAAAATGGCACGAAATAAAAATAATACTTTTTACTATGTTGACTGTATTCTTAGTAAACGTCATGGTTTTTGCGTATCAATATCAACAAACAGATAGGTTCTTTGGTTTTTTTGAAGCACACCAATATTGGGACCACCACTTGCGTTGGCCAAAACTGGTGCATATCAGTTGGCATAAGCCTGTTGCATTAACAGAAAATTTTGCACTGTTAATCGGGATATTTTGTAAGCTAATTTTGGTTACCTACTTCTTGAATATACTATGTAATAAATTTAAATGGTCAAATCCATTGTCTAGAATTTTTATTATTGAGGGTAACTTTAGCAATGCTGATTTATTCGCATTATTATACTTATCTGGGGGGACTTTATTTATCTTATTGTATCAACAAGAGAGTTTGGCAAGTATAAACCGATATGTGCTATCTACGCCATTTTATTTGATACTATTACATTTATTAAGTATTAAAAAAATACAAATTAAAGTAAAACCTATAATATTATTAGGTTTGGCTGTTATGCTTAGTTTCACAATTTCACATTCTCATATTGAACATAAATTTTTGATGGTATTGGCAATAACACTTACCACTACAACGGTATTCTTAACCTTGCCAAATACTACTAAATTTTATAAAATAGTAAATAATGTAACTTGTTTCTCTGGAATATTATTACAAGGTTTCCTATTTCACTATTTCATTTCTGGTAATTGGGTTGGCTAATTATTGAGTGCGCTTAAACAAGAAAACCTCTTTGTTATTTGGTGTAACGTTTTGCCATGATTTACTGACTTTAAGGGTGTCAAATATACTTGCGTATGCCGAATCTTTTAAAGGATATAAATTGGTTTTTGGAGCTAATATTATATAGCTGGCTTTGCCGCTCTCTGGATATAAGTATATGTAGTTTCTGTTGGCCAAATGTGGTACTAAATTATTCTGAGCACTGATGGCATCATCAATTTCAATTGGTAACGCGTGCAGTTCAGTTCTAATTGTTTTTACCGTATTATTATTGTTGTAATGATCAGCGGTGTAGAAGCGTGTATTTATCTTATCATACCAAATAGAAACACGGCTATCCATTTTGCTTATGGTGAAATAAGATGTGCATAATGCTACAACAAAACCCAAATAATATTTATATTTTTCTGCAGTATTAAGTGATGAAATAAATACTGCTGTACAAGCGGCTATTACAGGAACAAATTCAATACTATAGTGATAATTAATTCCCCAACGCGCGGCATCTGTATTAAATAGCTTTTGCGCATAAATCGGAATCAACATCACCAAAAATTGTGGTTTGTACAACATGAAAATACCACCGCTAATCAATACCGAAAAATGTAGTTCAGATTTAATGCCATTAAATAAAGCTTCACCCGAATAGTTTTCAAACAATAAACTAAATAGGTATCCAGGCTTATTAAATATGTTACCTAATATTTCTTTAGGTGTAGTGCCTAATGACCTGTACATGCTATCGTATAAATAGCCTGCACCGGGTTGTTGAAACGATGGGATAAACACTTTAACTACCAAAACAAAATATACTACTGATGCGGCTGTTAATAGCAAGAATAAATTGCGCAGGGGTTTATCTTTAAAATAATGCAAAGCCAACCCCAAACATACAAATATGCCATACAAGGCCATATTTTCTTTACTCAATAATATGAGTGCCCAACATAAAAGTAGTGACTTGAATTTTCTCTGTTGTGCAAACACCATTACCCATGGTACCAACATGGCAGCAGTTATGTTGTTGTGAAAATCGAATGCCAAAGCAGAGTATACTCCCCAAATGGTATAAAACTGAATAAGTATGGCTATAGATAATACATTGTTACTGCTGTGTAATTGTGTAAATCGCATGGCACCAATGCCACCAAATATTACTAAAATAATTTGTATGATGAGTAGCGTATAGCTTCCAAAAATCCAATAGAAAGGAGTAAATAAAAAGAATACTGGTTCAAAATGATCGGCAAAGGCATGATAAACCAAAGGTTGTTGTAGTGTAGTATAATTTAATTTAAAATGAGAGTAGGAATACAACATGTTGTTGTAAATGCCCAAATCAAAAGCGTAGGTTCTAAACAAGTAATGATTTACCAACGATAGGCTACAAAAAATTAACGCAAACAAACTTACAATAATGTAGATACTCAGTTTTTGTTTGGTAGTGTATTGTTGCAACATATCAAGTTAGTTTATTCTTCGTCTCCTTGAATAATTAATCCGTTTTCATCTATAATTAACGTATCGTTCACCAATGTATCAGTAGTAATTTTTATAAATCCTTTTGCCGGGCCACTTATATTGATGCGATGTGTCAGACCCATGGTATCTTCCTGCATCAATACGTTTCTTCTAATCATAAGCCCTGCCAGCGATTGAAAGTGTTTTCCAACATGGTCTTTTAGTTGGCCATCTTTTCCAAAGCGCCACATAAACTTTTTAGGACTAGGTATAATAATAGCTAAATACATGGCCTCGCTAAGGGTTAACTCTGAAGGGGATTTGCCAAAATAAAATTTGGCTGCTTCTCCAACGCCATATATATTCGGCCCCCACTCAATAATATTCAAATACACCTCAAACATGCGCTCTTTGCTGCTAAGGCGATTGTTCTCTAGTATATACACCAATAAAATTTCTTCTAACTTACGAGACAATGTTTTTTCACGAGTTAGAAATACATTTTTTACTAACTGCATGCTTATGGTACTTGCTCCCCTTACGAACTTGCGTTTGCGTATATTTTTAATAATTGATTGACGAAATGCTTCATCAATAAAGCCACGGTGGTAAAAAAACGAAGGGTCTTCGGTAGTTAAAACGGCTTTTTTTAATAATGGCGATATTTGGTCTAGTGGTACAAAATTTGGGTTGTCATAACTCACATCAATATTACGTTGTACCCTACCTTTTTCTAGAGCTTGATAAATAAAATCACCATTCAACTTGCTTAAGTTTGCTTCACCATATTTTGTTATACGTAAGCCATCCTTTTCTAGACGGCTGTCAAAAATTAAATCACGTGGTTTATTTTCGTTATATAAAAAGTCTAAACGATAGCTAAATGTTCCCTCTGCCTCCATACCTTTAAAATGGGTAAATAATCCCTCTGGTAATGAGCTTATAAAATCTTGAGCTGATGTTTTTTCAATGATTACATTAACCTGATAAGTGGTATCAGGGCCACGCTGATATTTAATAAATGGATGAAAATTTACCTTGTTAAATTGTATTGTTGAAGTGCTATCCAATGAAATAAAATTGCTACCCACAACAAATACATAATCAAACTCAGCTTTTTCAATCACCACATCTTTGCTCGATATTTTTGGATGATTAACAATAAAATTTGTGGTGCTTACTAACCCTTTTATGTTCAACTCATCATTGTCCAAATCAACTCCATCTAACTTTAACCTGATGCTATCAAAGCCTGCAACTAAGTTAAATTTATCTTGTAAGTAGGGCATTTGTACATGGCCTGTATCGGTATTAAAAAA
Source organism: Bacteroidota bacterium (assembly GCA_947491825.1). Lineage (GTDB taxonomy): Bacteria > Bacteroidota > Bacteroidia > UKL13-3 > UKL13-3 > UBA6183. The sequence continues at coordinate 12,884 of CANLLM010000022.1, read as the reverse complement.
CTGCACATCAACTTTCTTTTGTTGTGGGTTGGCAGTGCCTTTTATATGCCAGCTTTGTTTAAAGTTTTCCGTTATCAAGGTATCTTTAAAGCTACTTACATTTATAACCGATTCCAACTGCTCATTATCCAATATCATTTGTTGCATGCTAAAAGCAACATGCTGTTTATGGTCAATGATATTTAAAGCAACATGATTTATGCTCACATCACTAGGTATAAAATTAAGAACCCTGCTAATAAGTTTATATGCCGTTTTAGCCAGGTTACGTGAAGTCGTCTTGGTTTCTGACGGGGTACTTTCTGACTTATCTTTATTCTGTAAAAAGGCATCAAAATTTCGGCCTCGTTCATCACTAACCAGGTTTACAAAACCATCATCAATTTTTAAATTATCAAGCCTAAAATCTAAAAACAATGCATAACCAATTTTTATTCCCGTTTCAATATTAGCTACACGTAAAATACTATCATGATTAAAAGGAACTAAGCTTACGCCACTAAGTTTTACACTTGCAATACCTGTAAAATTTGCTTCTTGTACCGCAAATATAGCTGAGTAATCGTTTTTAAGTTTGCTGCTAATCTTAGCAATGGCTTTTTGCAAAAGCATATTTCTAAAGCTAAAAAAGGCAACAATGGCCAATAATAAAAAAACACTGATTATTTTAACCAGTGTTATAAAAATATATTTTATGCGATGTAAATTAATCACCAGATGCAAATCATTTTTTAGATAAGAATACCATTAAATAATGTCACAAAATTAAACGTGCATTACCTCTGCTTCTTTTGCTGCAGTTAATTCGTCAATTTTTTTGATGTAAGCATCGGTTATTTTTTGCACTTGGGTTTCTCCTCCTTTAGCTTCATCTTCAGGTAAACCGTCTTTTTGTAAACGCTTAATATTTTCGTTCGCATCTTTACGCAAGGTACGTCCTGTGATTTTGGCATTTTCTGCTTCGCCTTTTACCTTTTTCACAATTTCTTTTCTGCGTTCTTCGGTTAATGGCGGTAAAATACAACGAATCATGGTACCATCATTGCTCGGATTAAAACCTAAGTTAGAAATAATAATACCCTTTTCTATTGCTTGTAACATGCTTTTTTCCCATGGCTGAATAGCTAAGGTTTTAGCATCAGGCGTGTTTACGTTAGCCACCTGACTTAAAGGAACTAAACTTCCATAGTAATCAACCTTTACTGCATCAAGCATGCTTGGGTGTGCCTTACCAGCACGTATTTTACTAAACTCATTCGCTGCATGGTCAATTGCTTTATCCATGGCATCTTTTAATTGGTCAAGTACTTGTTTTAAACGTGGATCGCTCATATCAAAAAAATTAAATGATTTAAATTAGCTTACTAATGTACCTACACCTTCGCCTGCACAAACTCTTAAAAAGTTACCATCTTTGTTCATGTCAAACACCACAATAGGCAATTTATTTTCTTGGCATAACGTAATTGCTGTTAAGTCCATTACGTTTAAGCCTTTTTCATACACCTCACTATAACTTACTTGCTCGTATCGAGTTGCATTGGCATCTTTTTCTGGGTCGGCAGTATAAATACCATCAACACGAGTACCTTTTAATACCAGGTTCGCTTCAATTTCCACTGCACGTAAACTTGCCGCTGTATCTGTAGTAAAGTACGGATTACCTGTTCCCGCTCCGAATATTACAACACGTCCTTTTTCCAAATGACGCATGGCACGTCTGCGAATAAATGGTTCACAAATTTGCTCCATTTTAATGGCACTTTGTAAACGGGTTTTAATACCTGCTTTTTCCAATGCACCTTGTAAAGCCATCGCATTTATAACTGTTGCTAGCATGCCCATGTAATCGCCTTGTGCCCTATCAACAATGCCTCCCGAAACACCTTGTACTCCTCTAAAAATATTACCCCCGCCAATAACAATGGCAACTTGTACGCCTTGGTCAATCACTTGTTTAATGTCGGCAGCGTATTTTTCTAAAATTTTTGGGTCAATACCATATTGCAACGAACCCATTAGCGACTCGCCACTTAACTTGAGAAGAACTCTTTTGTATTTCATCAGTGTATTGTAAAAATGCGTCTGCAATTTGCACTATTTACAGCTATTCAGCAAATTTTCTTATGGTTAATCTGGGTGTAAAACCAATCGCTTAATTTTTTAGGGATATGTAGCACGTCCTTGGTTAGAAATTGTTACTAAAATTGTATTGCTCACATCCAATAGGTGTAAAGTTAGGTTGATTGTTTATTTAAGAAGAGTAAACCACAAAAAATACCACAACTTTACCTATCATAAAATCAACATACTACACCGTTTCTTTCGAATAAGAATGGTGTTAACTACCTGTCAACTGTTACTAATTAAAGTTGTAAATTCAGCCTAATTAATATTTAGCTTTTAATAGATTTAAATATAGGGTTACATCTGGTTAATAAATAATTTCTTGATAGAAATATCATTTTCCAATGTGGTTTTTGTCAATCAATGGTATCAATTGAGCAGAGCATGTAGGGTTTTTATTGATTAATTCGGGTAAAAGTAGAACTTTGCTTTCCTAAAGTTTATTCACATGTTTATTCAACAACTGTACACCAGCTGTTTAGCGCAAGCGGCTTATTATATAGAAAGTAACGGAGAAGTTGCCATCATTGATCCATTAAGGGATTATGAACCTTATTTGGTGATGGCCAAGGAGCGTGGTGCAATCATAAAATATATTTTCGAAACGCATTTTCATGCCGATTTTGTAAGCGGTCATATTGATTTGGCCAACAAAACAGGAGCTAAAATTGTGTACGGTCCTACCACACAAACAACTTATCCGGTGCATGTAGCCAAGGATAGCGAGGAATTAAAATTAGGTAAGATAACCATCAAGGTGTTGCACACTCCTGGTCATACACCAGAGAGCAGCTGCTTTTTATTGGTTGATGAAAATGGTAAAGACCATTGTGTGTTTACCGGTGATACCTTGTTTGTGGGCGATGTAGGTAGACCTGACCTGTTGGATGGCGTAATGACCAAAGAGGAGTTGGCAGGGATGATGTACGACTCATTGCAAAATAAATTATTGCCTTTATCCGATGATGTATTGGTATATCCTGCGCATGGAGCGGGCAGTGCTTGTGGTAAAAATATTGGTAAGGAAACTTTCAGCACCATTGGCGAACAACGCGCTAATAATTATGCGCTACAACCTATGACTAAAGCACAATTTATTGCTGCAGTTACTGATGGAATTCAACCAGCACCAGCTTACTTTTTTAAAGATGCTAAATTGAACAAAGAAGGTTATGCTAAGTTTGAGGAGGTGTTGAGCAAATCACTCAAGCCTTTGGCCGTATCTGACATAGAAGCTGAAATTAAAAACGGTACAACTATTATTGATACGAGAAATACAGGTTTATTTGAGCATGGTTTTATTACAGGCGCTTTAAATTTTGGGTTAGATGGTCAGTATGCCATTTGGGCTGCTACCATTTTAGATATTGGTGCTCCTGTTGTTTTAGTTGCTGAACCAGGTAAAGAGCAGGAGAGTGCTGAACGTTTAACGCGTGTTGGTTTTGATAATATAAAAGGATTTTTAAACGGTGGTTTTGAAGCGTGGTTAGATGCCGATAAACGTTATGATATGGTTATTTCTATTGATGACGAAGAGTTTGAATTGGACGTAAAGCATGCTGAAGTGATTGTGTTAGATGTTCGTAAACCGGGCGAGTTTAATGAACTCCATGTGGATAAGGCACAACATTTTTCATTGGATAAAATTGTAGAAAATACAAAATCGCTTGATCCTACAAAAGAATACTTAGTGCATTGTGCAGGTGGTTACCGTAGCATGATTGCCGTTAGTTATTTAAAGGCAAACGGCATTAAAAATGTAAAAAATGTTTGGGGTGGTTTTGGTAAAATAAAAGAGCGTGGCGGGTTAAAGTATGTGAGCAGCTTGGCAGGAAATGCTTAATGTTGAGTTATGAATGTTGAATAAGGTGTTTACCTTCATGATTCACTTTACATTTCATCATAATGTTGGGATATTATTGTTGAGTTTTTGAAATTCAAAACGCTATAAAGTATTAAGTGGCCGTATCGAAACAACGTTAAGCGGAGCTAGATGTTGTAACATTTCCTTTCTCTATAACACCCAATTACCCTGCTCACTTGCAGCAATTGAGATTACAAATATTCATTTATAAAACTTTTTTTACTTTTTACCTCAGAGGTAAATGAGTTTTTCGCAGAGTTAAATAGGGGGCAAAGTATACCGCTTCTGAGTAAAGGAGTTTGCTTCGCAAAGTATAAGCCTGCTCAAGTTCGCTTTGCATAGGCTGTTGTTGGTGCGAGTATCGAGAGTAGGAGTTTAGATAATAAATTAATTTTAACAATCCACTTCTCGATACATCCCGATTTGCAATCGTGAAACTCGAAGAGGCTAATGGGTTCAAATATTAATTTATCTATTTAAGTTAAACCTTCCCCAATGCCGCAGGCGTTGCTAGCAGACGCTTCGGTCTGTACCAATGGTCTGAATACTCTCAATTTTGTGCGTGACAATGCTCAAATCCTCGCAAGACTGTTCACCTAACTCTGCGTTAAATCCTTTACTTTAAGATTATTGATCTAATTGGATTTATTCATTATACAACGAATATCAAAACTTCAACATTCGATATTCGACATTCAACTTATAGCGTAGCTTAATTCGAACTTTACTTCACATTCACTAACTCCACATCAAATAACAAGGTTGCATTCGGTGGAATACTTCCCGCACCGTTATCTCCGTAGCCTAAATCAGAAGGGATAATTAAACGAATTTTATCACCAACGTTCATCAAGGCAATGCCTTCGTCCCAGCCTCTAATTACGTTTCCCGTGCCTAGTTCAAATCCAATTGGGTTGCCTCTTTCAATAGATGAATCAAATACTTTTCCATCAATTAAAAAGCCTGTATAATGTACATTTACCATCATGCCTTTTTCGGCTTTTATTGGGTTGTTACTTTTTTTAACTACTAAATATTTCAAACCACTTTCTGTAGTTATGGTATCTGTCGTTTTGATGTCCCAAGGTTTGGTGGTTATTACTTTAGGTTGTTGATTACAACTATAGGTAATAAAGGCAACTATAAATAAGGCTAAGAATCTGAATGATGTATTTTTCATGATTCAAATATACAGAATTGGGTTGAACCACAGAGATTAGTTAGATTCAAAACTTAACCATAAAGCACACCAAGGATACATAAGGAGCACAATTGAAATGCTTCCAACATTTTATAGTTAATAAACGCAGAGTCGCTGAGCGCGCTTAGATGTTTTAGTCATTGTTTACCTAGTGAAAATACTTTGTGCTTCTTGTGGTAAAGAAACTATGAAATATTATTCGTTAAAAAAATTGGCCATTCAACTTTTGCTGAACGGCCGATTGTTATATAAAATTTGTTAAAAATTTACTTCACATTTACCAACTCCACATCAAATAACAAAGTAGCATTTGGGGGAATAACTCCGCCTGCGCCATTTGGTCCGTAACCTAAGTTTGATGGAATAATTAAACGTAACTTATCACCGACATGCATTAAGGAAATGCCTTCTTCCCATCCTTTAATTACACGTCCTTGGCCCAACTCAAAACTAATGGGCTGTCCTCTTTCTATAGAAGAATCAAACACTTTACCACCTATTAAAAACCCTGTGTAGTGTACATCAACAGTTTTACCATTTTCAGCTTTTACAGCTTCGGGGTTAGTTGATTTTTCAACCACTATGTATTGTAATCCGCTAGTTGTTGTTATGGTATCAGTACTTTTTACATTCCAAGGTTTAATGGGCTCTTTAACATCAATTAACTCCACTTCAAAAATTAAAGTTGCATTAGGAGGAATTGATCCGCCAGCACCATTAGCGCCATATCCTAATGTTGGTGGAATTGTAAACACAGCCTTATCGCCAATTTGCAACAAAGCAACACCTTCATCCCAGCCTTTAATTACTTGTCCTTGTCCTAAAGTAAATGTAAATGGTTGATTGCGGTCTCTGCTGCTGTCAAATTTTTTACCATCGGTTAATGTTCCTGTGTAGTGCACAGAAACTTTTGCTCCTGCTATAGCTTTTATTCCGTTACCTTTATGGGTTAGTTTGTATTTTAAACCCGATGCGGTGGTGTATTCTTTATTCAATTCCATTTTTTGAGTTTGTTTTGGTTTTGAAGGTGTTTGTTGTTTGGTTTTGTTACTGGTTACTTTTGGTTTAGTAGCCTCTTTAGGTTGTTGAGCGAATAAGCTTGTACCTAGTGTTACGAGCAATAATGATGCAATAATTTTTTTCATGCCTTGTATTTACTTTATTAATAAAAATTAAATATAAAAGTTATTCAACACTAATCAAATCGATATCAAAAATTATAGTGGTAAATGGAGAAATTATATCGGCTCCACTGCCACCATATGCTAGGTGTGGCGGAATAATAAACTTAAAACGTCCACCTTCACGCATTAGTTTTATGCCTTCATTCCATCCTGCAATTACCTCCTTACTACCTAGTGTATAGGTATAACCTTGTTGGTTGCTTTCAAATACTTTACCACTCATTAAATAACCACGATACTTAACTGTTACCTTATTACCTGCAACGGGTTGTTTACCCGTTCCTGGATTACTAACTAAGTAATGTAAGCCTGTATGTGTTTTTCTAATACGTTGGTATTGTGATATAAAACGTGCTGCCAAAACAGAATCTTCTTGGGTTTGTGCTAACTCCTTGGCGTATTCTTTCGCAGCAAATTCTCGTTCATTCATAATCTCATGCACCTTAATATAAAAGCGTAAGCTATCGCCAGATATGATATAAGGTGGTAATGGGGCATTGATGGTGTATTTGTAAAATGAGTCGGCAGAGATAACAATATTAACCCGGTCACCTTTTTTCATTTCTTTAAAAATTCCTCTAAAACTAGGGTGGCTGGCAGGTACAGTTACTGGTTGATTTTTGGTGAATGTTTCTGCTAACACAGAATCATTGGATGCAATGGCCATGTGGTAATCTATATCCACTAAATCATCAGGTGCCGTTTTTCGTTTATTTAAACTATCGTTAAGTGGAATAATATCATAAAAAAAAACACCTGCCTTAGTAATGACAGGAGTGTATTGGGCTTTTAAATCGGCCAAACTACACAAACTGATTATTATTAATAACAGGTGTTTCATAAATACGGGGTTTTATTCCTAGTTAACTTTCATCAATTCCATTTCAAACACCAACGTGCTGAAAGGAGGAATAGGTCCGTTACCGCGGTTGCCATAAGCCAAATTCCAGGGAATAACAGCCTTAAGTTTATCACCTTCTTTCATTAACTGTAATACTTCATCCCAACCTGGTATAACTTGTCCTAAACCAACAGGGAAAGTTATACCTTCATTTAGGTTCTCATCAAAAACTTGTCCGTTAAGTAAGGTTCCTTTATAAAGTACTTTAACTTTATCTCCTTTTTTAGGCGTTTTACCCTTTCCTGCTTTTTGTATTACATAAAATAACCCACTAGCTGTTTTCTTGGCATCAGGTATGGTGGCAATCAGTTGGTTAAAAGCAAGTGAATCGGCTTGTTGTAACTTCGACATGTCTTCTTGCTCTTTTTTCATAATTTCTTGTTGATTCATGATGTCAACAACCTTAACAATAAACTTAATGTTATCGCCTTCTTTAATCCAGGCTGGTCTGCTTTGACCAAAGCTTTTCATAAAGAAAGTATCAGCATTAATTAATAGCTCAGCACTATCTCCTACGCTTAATAATTCAAACGCTTTTCTAAAATTAGGTTCAGAAACTGGAATGTAAACTGGGCTATTTTTGCTGAATGTTTCAACTAAAATTGAATCTGATGATTCAACAGAAAGTTTGTAGTTCATAAATAACACTGCGTTGGAATCGCCATCTACAGCGCGACCTTCCGTGTTATCTTTAATAATACGGTATTTAACACCGTTGTCTGTTGTTTTGTATCCACCGCATGCCACGGTAAATAAAGCTGCTACAGCAGCAAGTAGGGATATTGATTTTTTCATTTTGTTTAAATTAATAAGTGTTTATAAGCAGCTAGTGCTTCTTTAAATTTTATTTCTACAGTTCCTATTGCATCATGGCTTTCGCCCCCTGCTGCATTAAAATGCCCACCACCACTAAAATATGTTTTTGCAAATTCGTTAGCTGGAAATTTGCCTTTGCTTCTAAAACTCATTTTACGCGACACTGTTCTGTCAACAATTAATACTGAAAAGTTGATGCCTCTTATGGCTAATCCATAATTTACTAGTCCTTCGGTATCTCCTGTAATAATATTATAACGTTTTAGATCTTCTGCAGTAACACAAATTAATGCGGTATTGTATTCACGTAACAACTGCATTTTTTCGTTCAAGCAAAAGCCAATAAAACGCATCCTATCGTATGAAAAGTTATCGTAAATGTGTTCGTATATTAAATTGGGTATAGCCCCCTTAGCCAAAAGTTGTGCGGCAACTTTGTGTGTACTCGGGTAAGTACTTCCATGTTTGAATGACGCGGTGTCGGTCATAATACCTGCGTACAAACAATTGGCAATGTCTTTATTTACCAAATCGGCATCTCCAAACAAATCAATCATTTCGTATATTAACTCGCATGTACTGCTTCTTTGGGTATTGTGCAATTCGTAATCAGCGAAGTCTTCTGGTTCTAGGTGGTGGTCAATCATCACCTTTTTAGCCTTGCTTGCAGCCACCAATTCGCCCATTTTATTAATGCGTTTTAGTGCATTAAAGTCTAGGCAAAAAATGAAATCAGCGTGTGCTAGTAAACTTGCTGAGTGATCAGTTTCTGCTTCAAAGTCAATAACAGTTGGCTCCCCAGGCATCCATTTTAAAAAATCACCATAATCTGTTGGCGATACAACAATGGGGTTTAGGCCTTTTAACAATAAATAGTTGTACAACCCCAATGATGAACCTAAGGCATCAGCATCGGGTTTATGATGAGTTGTAATTACGATGTTTGGTTTAACAGCGGCTTCCAGCAGCGGTTTTATTTCTATAATATTGTTCAGAGAATGAATTTTTTAAGTGTGCAAAGGTGTAAAAAAGTAATGGATTAAGCAACGGTTTGAAATAACTTTAAGAACTAATTTATAATCAGCTAAAAGGCTTCATTTAAAGTTACATAAAATGCTTGTAATCCATTGTTACCGCGTGCATAATCTAGCCTAAAGTTGATCTTCTCTCGAGGTATAGCCTTGATTCTCAATCCTATACCATACATCGGCTTGATAAATTTGTTCAGTTTTTCTGGACTTGATGCCACATTTCCCAAACCGCCAAAAGTAACCATACTTAATGGTCCCCATATTTGTTTGCGCAATTCTGCTTGCAGGCTAACTTCGTGTTTATCGCGGTAACGACCAAAATAATATCCCCTAAAGTAGCTTTCGTTACCTAAAGTACCCATTGCTCTGTATGGCACATCCCCATCATTAAACGATATGAAGGTTTGCATTGCCAAAACGTTTTCGTTCCAAAGTCTAATGTATTTCCTTGCGTCAACTGTAATATTGGCAAAATTGCTGCTGCTACCAACGTTTTTGTTCTTTATGGATGCCGAAATATCGATAATATGGCCTTTTGTTGGGAAGTAAACTTGATTTCTATTGTCTAAAGTAAAAACGGGGCCTAAACCAAAATAATGATAGCCGTTAACCCCGGTTACATTTGATACGGCCATTAAGCTTCCACTTTCATGTTCGATGTTATACAACTTTTCGTAATCTAACTGTATGCCTAAGTAGACTCCTTTTTTTATTAATCGTGTTGCTTTAATATTGGCTTTGTATTGATTAAAACTATATATTTCTTTGTTACGCTCCGGGGTGTTGTTTCCTATACCCCAGTAGTTTTCAATGAAATTACTATACTGTAACAAACCTCGAAGGCTGTATTTGTTATTGGTGGTAAATACATCAAACATGGGCCGTATGCTAAGTTGGTTATTTTGCGTGTAACTGATGTTTAACCTAATAACAGAAGGTCGTGTAATACTGTCGTTGTTTCTAGCGCTAAAAAAATGAGATGTTGAAATGCCGAATTGCCAGCGGGTTTCTGGCTTGTATGAAATAATGGGTACAATAAAAAAGTACCTTTTTTTAGGCTTAGCGGAGTCGCCTTGTACAATTTTGTATCCCCAGTTAATGGTTTGCATTACAAAGTTTTTTTGTTGAGCAAATGAGGTAGTGTAACACAAAAGAAAAGCACCTACCAATGCTCGTTTAAAACTTAAAGCCATTTTGTACCTATACTATTAATGCGGTAGCCGATATTTAATCCGATGCTACGTGTGTCATAATTAATAAGACTACTTTTAAAAATATTGATATTACTATCATGCGAATAGAATGCACTGAGGTACCACTTTGGATGATTGTACCCTGCAAATATTTTGGTATGAAGCGCCAAATCAATGGGAAGCCCCGTTTTAAAGCCGATGTTTGATAGTGAAGTATACCAACCTGTACCAAGACCTAAAAATACAGATGGAGAAAAGAACCACCTACTTGTTTTTGATAAAAAGTTATAGCCATAACCTGGGCGTAAACTGAATGTAATAAATCGCATCTGTTTTAAACCTGCTAAATCAGAAAACGTAGCTTCGTTATCAATAGGATGGGCGATGATGGACGAATCGGCTAATAGGTTTCTGAATTGAAAGTTGGTAAGTAATAAAAATGATCCCGCAGATTTTACTTGTTGTTCAAGTTGAGAAAATGCGGAACGCATCGAGAATTTTTTATGGTTAGCAGCGTAAAAAAAATTAATTCCACCATTAGATAGGTATATATCGGGTCTGATGGTTTCAGCTGCAAAATCATTTCGCCTGCGTAGCATACCTTGAAAATATCTGTAGTAAATTTCACCACCAAATTTTCTTTGGTAGTAACCTAAAGAAAGATCATAGTATTGGCTTTTGCCAAATCGTCTTTCCTCACTCTCAGTGCCGGGCAACTGAAAGCCTAACGCTAATGTAAAGTGTTTAAACCCGAAGGCAAAACCTGCTTGTCCTTTTACGTTTGGCTGTAATTTTATGCTAAAATCTTTTTCCTTGCCAATAGGATTAACCAATAAATCAATATCTGTTAACCAAGTATTAAATTGTAAATTATACTTTCGGTTAAACGTTTTAATATACGTAGTATCACCCCCCCCACCAAAGGCCATTATTGGGATAATACTACAAAGTAAAAAGACACAAATTTGTGGTGCTGTTTTCATTATGGTTTTAATCGCCCATACATTCTAGGGAATGGTATACTCTCTCTAACATGTGGCAATTTACACACCCAAGTTACCAAGCGCTCCAAACCTAAACCAAATCCCGAGTGTGGAACTGATCCATATCTGCGTAAATCTAAATACCATTCAAAAGCTTCCATTGGTAATTGGTGCTCGTTAATTTTTTCTACCAATAAATTGAGGTCTGTTTCACGTTCACCCCCCCCAACAATTTCCCCGTATCCTTCAGGGGCTAATGTATCGACACCGCGAGCAAAATTACTGTTTTCAGGATCGCGTTTTAGGTAGAATGCTTTCACCTCATGTGGCCAATTGTAAACCATAATTGGCACATCAAATAAGCGTGTTAGTACTGTTTCATCACTACCTCCAAAATCACTTCCATACTTAAATGTGCGAGCACTATTTAACCATTGAGGTATATTACGTTCTTGCTCTTCAAGGTCGGCAAGCTCTTGTTTTAATTTATCAATTTTAGCTTGATTAAAACCAATCTCTCCTTTTTTCATTCCTGGAGTTTTGATTTTCTCTTCGCGTTCTGCAATTTCTTTTTGTACCTCGGCAATACTATTTTTTACAGCAGTCAATTCGTTTTCTAAACTAATTATTGCATTCACACCATTTACGTCTTCCTCTCCTTTGATAATTTTTACCGCTTCATCATAAGTTAATCTAGGAAATGGTTTAACTATATTTTCGAGCATATTGGTATCGCGACCAATAATCTCTAGTTCGTTTCTATTTACATTTAAAACATCAGTAACAACAGCGCGTAAAAAGTGTTCAATCAAATCCATATTATCAAAAATATCATGGAAAGCCATTTCGGGTTCAATCATCCAAAACTCGGATAAGTGCCTACGTGTTTTACTTTTTTCTGCTCTGAAAGTTGGACCAAAAGTATAAATTTTATTGTGGGCCATAGCCATTGCCTCTCCGTAAAGCTGACCCGACTGAGATAAATAGGCAGCTTCTCCGTAAAAATCAGTTTCAAATAAAGTAGATGTGCCTTCTACAGCGTTACCTGTAAATAAAGGGGCATCCATTTGTAAAAAACCTTCATTTTGAAAAAATTTATGTATGGCAAAAATGATGGTGTTACGAATGCGCATAATTGCCCATTGGCGTTGGCTGCGCAGCCATAAATGGCGGTTGTCCATCAAAAACTCAATTCCATGCTCTTTCTTTGCAATTGGATAGTCAACGGCTACTTGTATTAGCTCGATATTGGTGGCTTGTAATTCGTAACCTCCTATTTGTTTTTCATCTTTAACAATTTTACCTGTTATACTTAAAGATGTTTCTAAGGTGGCCTTGCGTGCCTCATTAAAAATTGTTTCGCTTACGTTATTTGCATCTACAACGCATTGGCAGAGGCCAGTTCCATCGCGTAAAATTATAAATACTAAACCTTTACTCTCCCGTTTGTTAGCTGCCCAACCTTTAATTGTAATTTCTTGGCTTTCGTATTTGCTTAAATCTTTAATATACATTTGTTACTTTTGTTAGCTGATTTGATAGTGCGAAAATAATAATATTTACATACTAGTGTTTACGTACTTT